>JANYBL010000057.1 GCA_025360815.1 Burkholderiales bacterium | reverse complement strand
TATTGTGAACCATCGACAATCGCGGTGTTAGCGAGCGCTGCTGCGCCGCGCGCAGCACCCGTGGCAACCACGCGAATCGAGCCAAGCGCCGTATTGCCATCATCCATGGTGGAGTCAATTTGCTTGGCGTATTTGCCCAACACACCATCTGAGCAAACAAAGAAGGAGCCGGTCATGCCCGCAATAAAGGGCGCTGCGGCGCCAGCGACATTGAGTCCGCTTTCTACACCAAGGAATCCACCATCCGCGTTACGGGGACGATAGTTAGGATCGGTCAATAAGGTTGGGCCGGTTGCCAAGTTCGCCAAACGTACATGCTGCCAAAAAACAAAGCTTTCTGAGGCGCTGGTGTCATTCCAGTTTCCGTCCAAGCGACCGTTGTTTGCACCGGCTGTTCCTGCCGTGGCGGTTCCGGCGGGCGCAAAGTTAGCATCCAATTGCGCTTGGTTCTGATCACCCGGGAACGAACGGAATTTGTCTTGGTAACCGTATACCATCGCCTGCGTGGTGCGGAAATCTGAAATCATGTTTTTGACTTTGGCGCTGTTGATCAGCTCTTGGCCTTTTAAAATGCCACCAAGTAGTAAGCCGATAATCACCAGGACGATGGCAATTTCAACGAGCGTGAAGCCCGACTGGCCCGATTGTTGGTTTTTCATACTTTTCATTTTGTTTTCCTCTAAAAAATAATTAGCACTAACGGGAAATGCTACGAAACGTTTTGGTTCAAGCTAAAGGTTGTCTACCTACTTGGAGCAATCGCCGTGCCAATTATCTAATTTGTTGAATATATTCAACAAATTTTATTGTCTACGTAAAAAACATTGGATATTTTTATAAGCGCCTGACGAACTGTCAAATTTTGATACACGCAATATAGAATGTGTCCGCCTTTTCGGCGGTGCGAACGCTCGGTGCTAAATGAACACCCCTAACTCTGCTGTCACATCGAGGGAAACGAAACGGGAATAACCTAGTGGGCACTTCAAAACGCCAGCGTAAGTTGGACGGCTTTACTTGGCATACTCACTTGTTCGGGTTAGTCTTACCAGACGACGCGTATCGGAGGCCTAACGAGTTTGAATTCGCTTGAACCGGTCGTCTCGCCGCTAGACTTAACTTCCCGTTTCATTCGCCATCCGTTTCGAACGCACCTTCATTTGACTTCGCGTTCGGCTTCAGTCATTTTCGTTTACTCGTTTTCGTTTACTCGTTTTCGTTTATTTGGGCACCGCGTTGAATTCAATCGATCATAAAATTCTGCAAACTTTGCCCGCCAACATGCTAAGGATGCGCCGGTGGGTGATCTTGGCCATGTTGCTGTCGCTGCACGCCGCACTGATGGCGCCGGCGGAAAGCGATTTTGAACGCATCTGGCTGCTCATTCATTTCGGGCTTTTTTTGATATGGCAGCCATTCATTAGCGCGGAGCGTGAGCTAAACGTCATCGCGGTCGGATTGCTGATGGGTATTACCACCGTCGTTCTGTACTCGCTCGCCGGCTGGATGCTAGTGACATGGATCGCGATTTTGATCGGCATTATGGGCGGTAAGGTGTTCACTTTGCAGCCCGGGCGGCGCGGGCTGTTTTATTTAGTGGCGGTCTTCTATTTATTTGCGGTGCTATTGATGTGGACTGTGCCGGTTTCACTTTTAAAAATCAGCAATTTGCCAGCGGGGATCTACGGTGTCGCGTTTATGTTGTTGCCACTGACGTTGTCCCCAATGTTAGTGCTGCCGTTTCGTGGCGAAGACGAAGCGACTAACCAAGTGTTTGATTTTTTTTATAGCCTTTTTGTATTTCAGCTGGTGGTAGTGCTGGTACTGGGAAGTATCGCTGCCATGCGCGTAACGGAGAATCAATATTTTCAGGCGGTGTTGTTGACAGTGCTGTCGTTTGCGGGCGCATTGTTTGTGCTGTCGATTATGTGGGGGCCGCGCGCGGGATTTGGAGGTTTGCGAACGTATTTTTCGCGATACTTAATGTCGGTAGGGATGCCGTTTGAATTATGGATGCGGCGTGTTGCTGCATTGTCGGAGGGCGAGAGTAGCTCGGCACAATTTTTGGCGCATGCAATGCAGGAAGTCGCGCTCACCCCGTGGATTATGGGCGGAGAATGGAGATCTACCGGCGGAAAAGAAGGAAATTCGGGGGGCGAAAAAGCCGGCACCTTTGGCATCAAGACCGCGCATGCGGCGAGCTTTCGCTATCATCAGCTTGACGTCACTTTTTTTACTGCCATGCCGCTGTCACCTGCGCTGTTTCTCCATGCTCGGCTGCTGGCGCAAGTGATTGGCGAGTTTTATGAAGGCAAGCGGCGCGAGCAAGTGCTCAAACAAAACGCCTATATGCAAGCTGTCCACGAAACTGGTGCGCGTCTGACCCACGATATTAAAAACCTGCTGCAATCGCTTTACGCGCTGACATCCGCTGGCATTGCGCATCAAGACGCGAGCCAACATTTGCCGGAACGCCGTGAGTCCTCCCGCTATGAGGCGATGCTGGTCAGGCAACTCCCGCAACTCAGCAAGCGGCTGCAAACCACGCTCGACAAGCTACAGAACCCCGACATTGGCCGAACCGGGGTCGCCATGACTGCACAAGACTGGTGGGCCGACGTTACCACCCGGCATGCCGGAAGTGGCGCGACATTCCTGGTACGGGGAGACTTGAACGTTACCGTTCCAACTGCGCTCTTCGACACCGTGCTGGAGAATTGCCTTGAAAACGCTCGCAAGAAAAAAGAACGCGAACCCAATATGGTCATTAGAATTGAACTCTCCACTGAACCTGCGCCCTCGCTCGCCATCATAGACGACGGCAGCCCAATTCCAAGCGCGAAATTGGAAATGCTATTCGTTGCCCCCATCGCCAATTCACGTCAAGGCGGGCTAGGGATAGGGCTGTATCAGGCGCGGCGACTGGCTGAGCAGCAGGGGTATTTATTGACGCTGGCGACGAATGAGATCGGCCAAGTTCGGTTTGAGGTTTCAAACAAGTAAGCTTGTCAGCTAGGGTAATTTGCCCGCTTGCCCCATTCTTAGAAAAAGTGTGTTGGGCGAAATCCAAGTCACAAGATCATCAAAATAATAGGGCGTTGCTGCACCGCGTTTATCCACCCTTGACCCTTGGAAAAATGCGACTGAATTTGGGGTTTGATTGCTCGCTTCGCCGCCAGAGCTCAAATTGCCAAGTGCCACCTCTGCATTCGAACCGACCGAAAATACGACAGCTGGGCTCGCTCGCGTCAATTCTGTCCTTGCACCGCAGCCAGTGATCGACACGGTTGTCACAGCTTGCGATTCTTGACATATAAATAGCAGCCCCGCTGCATAAGCAGTTATTTTATCCATCGTGGTGTTGCGCATACCATCAGTAGAAGTGAATACCTGATAATCCTTAGCAGGCGCTGCCGTGTACCCCACGTTTACGATTGAAACGGTGACGGCTGGCACGGCGTAACGTATGCGATTAATGTTATCTGCTTTCAGAAAAGCATCCACCATGTAACCTTGTGCATCAACGGGGGATAGAGCTAATGTGTTTGCAGGAATGAACCCGTTCGACGCGAAGCAGCGACCGTGCGGCGCTGCGGCATAACTCAAGACTTCCGCGCCACAGCCACCAGTGGCATTTGAGCAAAAACTCTCGCGTGCCGAACTGGTCGCGCTGGCAGGACAAGGCAGACGACCATTCGAAATAGCAAAACCTACCAAAGCGTCTTTTACAACCTCTAACTGCTTTTGCGTTTCATCGAACCGCTTTTGCTCAAGTTGCGTGGAAAGCGGAACAGCGACAATAGTGACCAGCACAGAAATTATTACCAATACGATGGCAATTTCGATCAAGGTAAATCCAGCGGCTCTGGTTTTCATGCTGCTGGCCTCGTTCAAGGTGACACCACTTGTAACTGGTCGTTTGCCGTAACAGTTGACAGAGAAGTCGCCGTATCAAAAGCGCAGTTAGAAATGCCTGGCATCACGCCGCCTTTGCCAAGCGCATTATTGCCTTCAAAATAGTCGGTGATCAACGAAGAAGGTCGTATGTTGGTGGTTAGATTTTTTCCTGCTACAGCAGTGATGGCTTCAACTTTGGTAACACCGCCAGTCGTTAGAAAATTAATTCCGCTACCACACGGGGAGGTATTGGCTGCGGCGGCAGACGGGGCAACGGCGGCAAATGCTGTTTGATACCATAAATTTTCATGGAACCATGCCGGCATGATGGGGTGATACATCATTCGGTCAACCGTAATCTGTGTAGGCGTTCCTAATGATGAAGTGGATGTTGAGAGAGGCAATCTATTCCATGATGTCGCGATATTACTGATCGTATCCGAAACATCAATGGAGGCTGCCGAAGTATTGGCAACGATGCCACAGGCCCATTTCCAACGATGCACATCAGAAGCACTAGCAGAAACATAGCTAATTACAGGTGCAACCGGCGGCGCAGTCCTGCATGTTGCGTCAATTTGAAGCGCTGTTATCGCACGCGCAATTGACAAAGTAGTGGCGCCAGTTGCCGTGGTGCATGTATTGTTTGAATAGGTGGTCATCGTTACCGGAAAATTGGTCGTAATATTTTTTCCAGCTTGTAGTGCACATGAAACATTTCCTATCCCTTTCCACCTACATTGCCCAACATTTGACGTGGCCGCGCCATTTGCCAAATTGGGTGTCGCGAGAGGGGGCGTAAGCGAATTGAGCAGTGTTGGCTTTATATAGACATTTGGCGCAGAATTAATTCTGACACAAGTTGGTAGTGTGCCATCGATGAGCCCTGTGATTGACCAATCGAAATCAGTCGCATAATCGGAATTCGCGCCGGCAGCCGAGTCCGTCATAAATGGAAAATGGCCGTAATAGATTCCTGCTTGCGGAACTAGGCTGGTTGTTGCAGTGGGCAATGTGTTTGTAGAAGCTAGCCAAGGATAAGGATGTGCGCTGAACGAACTATTGGCTTTCAAGTCACGAAGCGCTAATGCCATTTGTCCTACAACTCTCCGCTCTGCATAAGGCATAACCTCGTCAATTGTGAGGTAGATGA
Source organism: Burkholderiales bacterium (assembly GCA_025360815.1). Classification (GTDB taxonomy): domain Bacteria; phylum Pseudomonadota; class Gammaproteobacteria; order Burkholderiales; family Usitatibacteraceae; genus UKL13-2. Next base: position 59,925 of record JANYBL010000057.1, on the reverse strand, counting down.
GCGTGTCATTAAAGGGAACAGCCGCCCCTCGTTTGGCGACGTTCGGCGCGTCAGACGGATAGCGAGTGCCAGGCTTAATCATGACAAATTGATTCGTCAAATTTGCATTATCAAAAAGCGTACACCCCACCAAACAACCCAACGGAAGGTTAATCGAATCCAGATAATCCGATGGATTGCCTGGACTAGAAGGGGTTCTATTTTGACTTCTTGTTTCTGTTTGAATTGGTGCGCCCGGCAAAATTAAGACAATAGCGACCTTGTCTGAAAGTAAATTGCCGGCTTCGTCAAAGACCTTTAGCCATGGATGCGGAAGTGCAGTCGGTTGCACCCCCGGAACGCCTGCACAAGACGGCGTTACCGGCGAAGTTAGATTCGCCACGTCAGAGTTGAAGACGGGCAGGCAAGTAACTTCATCAGGCGCTAAATTTGCTGATATTGCCATCCACGGCACCTGACCAAGCGGATCTTCTACTGCCGGGTTTGCCAAGTCGAGGCTTAACGTTAACCACGGGACTTTTCCAATACAGCGCTTGACGAGTGAGTTGGCGCCCACACCGGGAAGCCCGTTTAAAGAATTGCCTAAGCATTGCGTATCGGATTTGCCGTCGTAAGTTCCGTTGGCAAGAGAATCCGGTGCAGGCAGAATGCCCGGTCTAAGTGTATTGTTGGCCGGGCTCATTAATCGCCCAAGAAGCGCATTCTTAGCCGCTATGAGCACGCCGGTTGAAAGCTGATCGCGCCTCAATTGGTTTTGTGTCGACAGGGCATTTTGTGCAGTGCTATTCAAAAAAACAATGCCTGCAATTGCCAAAATCGTCAGCATGATCAGCAGAAACACAAAGCCCCGCGCAGGCGGGTTTTGACCCTTGCCGCGCACCAACTTAGTCATTTTCTTTTTGCTTTTTTTATGGGCGACCGCTTCATTTTTTTTACTGCTTTGCGGTTTGCTGATGAATACGTTTGGGTCATCAATTTCGCCGAAGAGCTGACGAACTGCACGCGCTGCGCGGCGGCACTGCTGCCAACATCAGTGGCGCTAATAGAGTCCGCCGCGTCCGCTGCAAGGTTCATGCGCTGGCCATTGATCCAAACCGCGTCGGCGCCATCACTTCGCTTAACAAACCCGTTAATCACCGGGCGGGGCGGCTTCTCCGCCACAACCGCCTCTTCGACTTCAACGAAATCGCCTTGCTTGCGAGCACGGTCAATTCGTTCGCGTTGTTCTCGGGTAAAAAATAGGGTTCCTGATATTGGCTCGGCTGTGTTCCTTATATTTTTAGGCGGTGGCGGAACGGCGACACTGTTGCTGGACGCTGCGTCACTAACCATACTGACCGTAGCGGGCGGGTTAAGCGCAATAGGCGCAGCGATAGCGCTAGTTTGAAAGACCCCGCCTACGCTCGCGGCTGCAAGAGCCAGCGCGCAAACGTGAAGAGTGGGGAGAGTTAATCGCAGCATGGTTAGTAATTCGCTATTGAGAACGCGTTGCGCCGCTGCTTTGCTTGGGCAATTCAGCGATTTTCTGTTTATCGACCATCGTTATCCATTCCAGCGAGCAATCGGCTTCAAGCGCTGCAGAATCCGTTTTGCTGACCTGCGGCGCACGTGGCTTGAGAATGGATTCCAAGCTGGTCTCATCCGCATCAACACTGGATTGCGGTGTGTTGAGTCCCGTTGAAGATGCCATCGCTGTCACTGCGGCTTGTAGGCCAGTCGCCTTGGTTACGGACGCAATATTTTTGGCGGATTCCGATTCGCTGGTTCGTTTGATAACACAACGATCCAGCGGGAAAAATCCGCGCTGCATTCGCGGGAATTCATCTAAAAATGCCACAAGGTCTCCGTCATGGTTGGCACGGGCTTTAAATTTGATCCGGCTTCCGAATACATCTACCGCTGGCAGACTCACGCTGGCGCTTAGCTTAAGTGGCCGTTGCGGCTGAACTTCATATTCAAATGCAACAAGTTGATGACGAGTTTTAAGCGCTGCGAACGCTTCTACCAACTCCAGCCGCTGTTCGGGCTGAAACACGCCTCGAGTGGTCAACACTTTGTAGGTTTGCTCTGAATCACGAAGATCATCCCGTTCACGGCGGGCCGTTTCAAGACGGGTACGGGTATCCTGCTGTCGCGCCGAAGAAGTCTGGTTGCCGTTTTTTTCGGACTGCCAATACCAATAGCTAGTGCCTGCCAAAAAAGTTGCTACCGCCACCCCCGATAGCGTAACCAAGACCGACAAGCGCATTGCGCGGAAACCTTTTTTTGAAAAAATCACACTCATGTGCCAACCACCGTACTGACAACCTTAATCACAAACCGCGCTTCACGGGCGTCAACAGTGTCCTTTTTAGCACCGGACTTTAGCGTCGCGGTGGTGTCCAAGTTAAGCGGCAAGGTAACGATGGTCGCTTTAATGTTGGGGATTTCATTAAACCGATTTTTGAATACTTCAATTTCAGACAGCAGCTTGCGGAAATCGCCGTCAAACGAGATCATCGCAAACTCAATGACGCCAATGTGAAATTTATTACCTGGCATTGCTGGGTTGAGGTCGCTCACCGCGGCTTGGGTTGCGGCGATGCCGCCGGCGCTGGAGCCTAGAATCGCTGCTACTGCCGAAGGCGAACTTGTATCGGCTTTGGTTTCTGAAATCACATCCAATATCGGCGGGGTTGGCATCGGTGTAAAAAATGGAGTGGCATTGGCGTCATTGCCGACCGCCCAGACCACTTGGAGAAGCCGCACTTTGGGCGCGTCAACGATCGCCTTGCTTAGTTCGCGCAAATAGTCACCTGGGGCGGCCGGTTGCGGGCGGATTTGGCTGTTAAAGAATATGCTGGAATCCCGCACCGTGCCCGATGCTAATTTCAATTCACGGAGGGAATTAGAAATGGCTTGATATTCGCTTTGAAGGCCGAGGGTAGTGGTATCGCGGCGGTCAATTTCTTTCGAAATTTGTGATGCTTGATATAGATTGAATCCAGCCGCACCCGATCCTGCCGCAAGGGCACTCGCGGTAACGGCATAAAGCGCAATACGCGCGTTGCGGAAGACCGCAAAACGAGTGGTGTCGGGCTGAGCAAAATGATTTTCAAGCCGATTTTGGGCGTACAGGTGGGCGAGCACTTCTTCGGCGTGCGAGGTAGTGGGGACCTGCTTTAGTTTGATTTTGTTGGCGATCTCAGTGATATCGAGGAAGCGGCATTTGAGCAACGGAAAGCTGCGAAACGCCTCGGCAATCGTCGGACGATCACGCTCATGCACCAAGACGCATACCTCTAGCGCTTCGCCATTGCTAAAATAACGCAGGCTATCCAAATATTGCCAAGTGCGGCTAATTTCAGCGGCGATCAAACTACCGACCGAGCGGCCTTCATCAAAAATAATCTGCGTTAAACGGCTAAATTTGATCAGCTTATTCTGGAAATAGGTTTGTCGAAGACCAAAATCGGGCACGATGGTAACCACCAATGCATGATTGGGAATCGTATCCAATTGGTTGAGCAAATGAACTGACAAAACCGGCGATGAATAGACGCCCGCCACAGGTACCTCGCTGGTTTCCAGCGCAGCCAACCAAGGCGTAAGCAGATCGGGGTTGGTAATCGCGTGATACAGAACCTTATCGTCGCGACGGCCTTCCGGTTCACGATCCTGTACGATGGCGTGGCTAAAGGTGGTTGCGCGGTAGAGCTGCCCCAGTTTTCGGCTGAGCACGGTGTCGGCATCGCCACCGCGTAAATGTGGCATGGTGTCTAGTCGAAAATCTTCCTCGATTAAATCGGCTACTAAATACGTCGGCACCTCGCGATGCTTGAGCAAATAATCGCGGAACTGCTTCGAATTGGCCTCGCCAACTTGAAATACATCACGGCTAACCATTCGCCCCGATTTCCAGATGAGCGTGATGAGCTTGTCGTTAGTGAGGTAAAGAAAGTGTTTCATTGCGTCGAGCCGCTTTGGTCCAGATTGGCAAATGAACGCATGTCAGCCATGAATTTTGACGGACAAACCGCGCGCCTAAAAATGCTGATCGTCGACATCATGTTTTCACCTTAGAAATCACGTCGTACATCGGTGAGAACACGGTAACTAAGATCAGGATCAGAATACCGCCTAGCACGACGGTGAGTATAGGCTGGATCATTTCCTGTAATCTGCCCATCATTTCTTTGACATCGCGATTATAGAAATAGCTTACATTGAGCAGCGCGGTATCAAGTCCGCCCGACGATTCGCCCACTTTCAACATCCGTATCACCAAGGGCGGGAACATCCGCACGTTCTGAAAAGCTTGCGTGATACCGGTGCCATCATTGATCTCGCGACCAACCCGCTGAAGTCCAGCCTCAATTACGCGGTTGCCAACAATTTTTTCCGAAATGCGAATACAGTCCAACACGCCGATGCCCGACTGGTACATCAGGGCAAAATAGGTCGAGAATCGTGCCAAAATAATTTTGGTGGTCAATGGTCCTACAATCGGCAACTTCAACATCAGCGCATCAATCCGGTAGCGCACCTCTTCATTGGTTTTGGCAAGGATAAAAAGCGTGACCCCGCTTATAATCGGCACGCCGATCACGAGATACCAATAGTTTTTCATCCAAGCTGATACTGCAATCAACGCCATCGTTTGTGGCGGCGGATTGGGCGTGAGGGCCTTCATGGTGATGGCAAGCTGCGGCACTAAAAAAATCATCAGCGCAAATACCACACCGATAATGACGGTACCTGCGAAAAGTGGATACGTCATCGCTTTGGTTACTTGTGCCGAAAGCTCGTCCTGCCATTTTAGGTTTTCGGTGAGTTTGGTTAGGACCTCAGGTAGCTGACCTGTTTGCTCGCCGGTACTAATCAGCGCCACAAACACGCGATCGAACGCGCTGGGGTGGTTATTCATCGCGCTGGAAAGGGTTAAACCGCCTTCAATATCTTCCAACAGACTACCGACAATCTGACGAAAGGCAGGGTTTTCAGCTGAATCGCGCAGATCGGTCAGGGCATCGATAATTGACACACCGGCCCGCATCAATTGATCCAAGTGAAAACAAAACGTCACTAGCTCTTTGCGACTAATGCGTTTAGCCCTGAGCATGCTCGATTTGTTGATCGACTCAAAAGTAATCAGCTCCAATCCGAGTCGCCTCAGGCGCAATTCGAGGTCGACCGCATTCATGGCGTCAACATTGCCACGCTGCATCATTCCTTCTTGGTCAATCGCGCGATATGCAAATGAAGCCATGATTTTGTTATCGTTTATCCGTTCGCAGTTGTATTGATTGGGGTTGAATTTGCATGCGTATGTGTTTGGATTTTTGTCTGCGCTGTTGCTGGTACATGAGCTTCAGTTTAAGTTAATCAGGTAACGCGGTCGGTCAAATCGACGGTCCGTGAAATTTCGTTAATGTCAGTCTGGCCGGCCAGAACCCGCGCCGTCGCGTCTTCGGCTAAGGTGCGATAGCCTGTTTTACGCGCCGCCTCGCGAATCTCACGCCCCGTTGCACGCCGTGCAATCAGCTCATCCATGTCCTGATCCATTTTAAACAATTCCATAATCGCCATGCGACCGCGATAGCCAGTGTTGTCGCATTGTTCGCACCCGTCTGCACGGAAAATTTCTCCATTCCATGTTGGGCCGACGCCTAAAATTTTCCGCGTCATTTCATCGGTGGGCCGGTAGGCTTCCTTGCAATGCGTGCAAAGCCTGCGCACCAGTCGCTGCGCCACCACGCCAATAATATTGCCTGCCATGATATCGGGTAGCACGCCCAAATCTTGTAGTCGTGAGATCGCACCAATAGCCGAGTTGGTATGCAATGTGGAAAACACCTGATGCCCCGTCATCGCCGCGCGAAACGCCATCTCAGCGGTGTCTTTATCGCGAATCTCGCCAACCAAAATCACGTCCGGATCTTGTCGCATCATCGACCGAATCCCAGAGGCGAAATCAAGTTTTGCTGATTCATTGACCGAAGTCTGCCGAATCATAGACATCGGATATTCGACCGGATCTTCCAGCGTCATGATGTTCACACCTTCGGTATTGATGTGATTCAAAATTGAATAGAGTGTTGTGGTTTTGCCGGACCCGGTTGGCCCGGTCACCAAAATGATGCCTTCGGGACGTGCCATCATCAGGCGCAGCGTCTTTAACTCGTTTTCCTGCAAGCTCAGATCATCGAGCGGCACAATCCCTTTTTGCCGGTCTAGGATACGCAATACGATATTTTCGCCGTGCGTAGTCGGCTGGGCGGAAACGCGAAAATCAATCGCGCGACCGGAAAGTGATAGCGATATCCGGCCGTCCTGCGGCGCACGGGATTCAGCAATATTCATCCCGCTAATAACCTTCAAGCGGACCACCATCGCGCTCCAATAATTCTTATGAAGCGAGCGAATCTGGCGCAGCACACCGTCGATTCGATAGCGGATCCGCAAAAAACCTTGCTCCGGCTCAAAGTGAATGTCTGAAGCGTTCCGCTTTACGGCGTCGTTAAGTAAGGCATCCACGAGTCGCACCACCGGCTGGCTGTATTCCTCGAAGTCGGTCGTGATCGATTGATAGTCGATTTCACCTGTTTCAATCTCGTTCAAGATGCCGTCGATCGACAATTCAAAGCCGTAGTGCTGCTCGATCCCGATTGAGATGTCCGATTCGCGCGCGAGCACTTGTTCGATACGAACATCGTCTTTAATCAGGGCGCGAATTTGATCAAGCGCCACTACGTTGGAGGGATCAGCTACCGCGAGCAACAGCTTGCGATTTTGGCGGTCATAATCCACTGGCAGCACTTGATAGCGCCGGGCAATATCTTTGGGAACCAGCGCCAGCGCGGCGTGGTCGATAATGGTGTTCGATAAATCAATTGCAACCTGGCCCAAGCTTTCAGACAACGTGTCGCGGATCGTCGCTTCGGTCGCGAAGCCCAACTGCACCAAAATTTTACCCAGTGGTGTTTTTAGCTTCCGCTGTTCAGTCAGCGCAATGTTCAGCTGATCCTGCGAAACAATTCCTTTGGCAAGCAGGTTTTGCCCAAGCGGAAGCTGAGAAATCGGTGAATTCATTTGATCCATAATTGCTGCGTTTACCGACCGCTTACGTTAAAAAGTTAATGCTGAAATGCAGCGTTTGCCAAATACGGTATTGCTATCATCGGCGCTGCCAATTGATCGTCCACAAACTATGCCGCGTTATTCGCCTTAGGACACTTTAGTTCGCTTTGGGATTGGCTTTGAGTTCGCCAACCCGGCGAACCACCGATGCGCGATCAAATTGCCCTCCGCTGCGGCCGAGTTGAGCCAACGCTTTTTGATAATAATCGAGCGCCAACTTGAACTGATTAAGCTGATCCAAACTGACCGCTAAATTATATAAATAATCGGCATTTACTGAATCGATTCGATACGCATCAAAATAAGCTTGTTGTGCCTCCGTCCAGCGCCGTTGGCCCGCGTATAAATTGCCAAGGGAAAATTGAAGCGGCGCAGAATTCGGGTTTTTCACTACCCATGTTTTGAGCTCAGTTTCAAGCGTATCGGAGGGCACTTCGCCGCTAACGGCGATAAGTCCGGACAGTGCAGTGCCATTGCGTGGGTCAAGCGCAAGCGCTTGTCGATAGAATTTTGCCGCCGTTGCGTTGTCGCCTGTTCGCGCCGCCGCTGTTGCCAATCCCAACTGCGCGTCCAAGCTGTAAGGCTCTGTTCTGACAACGTCGCCATAACGTTTCTTCGCTTCGGCATAATCGCCTTTGCTTAACGCGGCGTAAGCAGCGAGCAATGTCGGGTTCACCTTGGGCACATCGATGGTTTGTGAAAGCTTCAAGCTCACCGGCGCCTCAATGGCCGACTTGGCGCCGCTCGATGCTTGCAGCCGCTTGGCGAGCAACTCACGTTCGGTAAGGGATTCACCCTCAAATAATTTTTTAACGGTAGGCGCGGACACCAATTTGGGCAACGGCATCTCTTTGGCTGGCGGCGGCAACAAAGGTGGTAAAGCTGCGTCAACTGATGCCGGTTCTGCTGGGCTGGTGATCCCGGTGGCCGCTGTAGTTGCCGGCGCGGTCGTCGAGGCAACAACAGCGGTAGCGACACTCGGCGTTAAAGTTGCCCCGCTCGGCTGCACTTTGGATAGCGATGGCTGTGGCAATGCTGCCCGCGATGACGCAGTCTGCTGCCAAGATGGTTGCGATACTTTGTTTACTTCGTTCCAGACATACCATGCCCCCCCGCCAATTCCAACAACCAATAAGGCGATGAGCGGCAAAAGCCACTTTGTTTTGGAAGCAGTAGCGCTCGCCGACTGAACATTTTTTTTTGCGGCGAAGATATTTTTCGCAGCGTCACGCTGATCCCGTTGTTGTGCGCTTTGTTTGGCCTGTTGCTCGGCTTCGATTTTGGCAATGTCGGCAATATCACTTTCACTCCAATCGGCGGGCGCGCTATTGGCGGTGCGGTTTGAGACGGCGCTAGTTGCTCCGGTCGCTCGCAATAGCGCCGAGGGTTTGTCGACACGCCCAGCGCGGCTTGCGGTTGATGTTGCCGTGGGGGAGGGAGCTGCAACGAGAGCCGGTGGCACTACATCATCGACAAGCGAAAAAGACCTCGCAGCCCCAGTCGGATCAATCAATGTTGTTTTGGCCGAGGTCTCCGTAAATATTCCTGCAATTGATTCGGACGATGTCGTTGGCAACTTTGTTTCTGCATGCATCTCCTCTAACGAAAGGACCGTAACGGCCAATTGATCTGCGTTATCCAAGGTTAGCGCCGTGTCCGATGGCTCGTCGTGGCCGAGCAAATCACCATTTAAAGCTTCGCTTCTTTTTAACCGTTTAGCATCTTCAGCGCGCTTTAAGGCATCCAACAGCAGGCTCACGGTGTCGGCCTCACTGGTGATGTTGTGCCATCCGGCGTGATGCGCGTATCGGTAGGCGGATAGAGTACGGGAAACGTGGGCTCCGCCTCCTTAAAGAATTTTTTGTCTGGCAACAATCGACGATATTCCGAAAAATCGGTCTCCACGCTCGCATCTTTGATCACCAGCGGACGCAGGAAAACGACCAGCTCTGTTTTTCGGCCCGTATCGTTACGATAGCTAACGGCATCGCCAAATATTTTCCAGCGTGAAACGACCGGCAGACCATCGCGTCGACCTTCAAAACTATCCTGCATCAACCCACCCAGTACGGCGGTCTGACCGCTTGGCACGCGCAGCACGGTTTCAAATTCGCGCGTTTGAATTTGCGGTACTTTGTTAATGACGTTGGCACGCGCCAGATCGGGGTTCGGGTCGTTCACATAGCTGACAATTCGCGTAATGCTGGGGCGCACATTGAGCGTAATAATGTCGCCCTCGCTGATTTGCGCGGTGACGTTCATTACAAATCCTTCCGGCACGACATTGGGTGTGGATGTGTAGGAAATAATAGGCGTGGCAACGCCAGCGGTGTTTGCAGCGCCCGCAGTAACCTCGGCCTTGACAGTGAAATAGACCTTGTTTTCAACCACTTTCATGACGGCTGTTTGGTTGTTGAGCGTCGTCAAACGCGGGCTGGACAACACTTTAGTCGTACCAAATGAATCGAGCAACTTAATGCTGCTTGAAATTGAACCACCGACGGCCGCGTTGGGATTGCTGTACTGAATACCGAAATTCTTCGTTGTTGGCGCACCGGTGATATCTGACAGCAAGGTTGGGGTGAAAGCTTGGGTGAAAGAGTAGCCCACGCCTTTTAAACCCAACGCCGACCAATCCACTCCGGATTGGTAATTATCACTTAGCGTGACCTCAACCACGGTTGCTTCAATCAGCACCTGGCGGCTGGCGGAGCCTGCAACTTGGGTAATGAACTCGGCGATTTTTTCGTGCTGACGTGCCGATGCCCGAACCGAAACGGTTCCGGTTTCGGGGTTAATAATGACCGACGCGGCTTCGCGGAAGGTGAGTGTTTGCGAGCTGGACTGCGATTCGACTTGATTCTCAGACAGGCCAGGGCCGGTGATGTCAGTGCGGGCATTCGTTTTCGCGCTGCTGCCACCGCTGCGCGCGGTGCCGCGTTGGACATTCGTTTGGCTGCGATTAGTCTGTGAAGCGCCTTGTGATTGATCACGAACAAAGGTTTCAGAGCTACCCTCTGGCAGTTGCTTGTCGGTCTCACGTAGTAGCTCTTTGATGTTTTTGTCCAAGCTCTCCCAAAAACGATTTTTCGACGAGTTGTCGATTTTCAATTGGGTGCTGTTCTGCGTGCCACCACCTGTGGTTGCTCCTACACCAGCAGGGCCCACCACTTGAGTTTGGATGCCGATCGAGCCGGATGAGTCACGCGTCATATTGACGTAGTCAACTTTATACATTTTCAAATAGGGTGAATCGGGCATCACCACCAAGTTCGGACCGTCGACTTCAAAACGCATATCCACTTGTTTGGCGACGCGCGTCAGAATCTGCTTTAGTGTTTGGTCAATCGCGTTTAAGGTGACGCGGCCTTCTATGCCATTATGAACATCAATATTGACTTTGGTATCGCGACTGATGGCGAACAGCAAATCTTGCACCGGTACATCTTTGACCGTAACTGAATAGCGGATTTCATCGATACGCGCCTGCGGCGGCGGCGGCAGCGGCACTTGGCTAACCGGTTGCGGTACGTTGCCCGACGCGCGTTGTGTCGCGCTCGTACCGGACTTTCGAGCATCACTACCGTCGATGATCCCGTCAACGCCATCGCTACGTAAGTGCCCGTCCACACGTGCAACTGGGGCGGTACCACAGCTCGCAAGCGCCAGGGCGACGGCAACTCCCAAGCCGAAAGCGAAAAGGATGCGGCCAAATTTTTTCATTGGTAATGGAACACTCGGCGCTTTTTGATGTTGCATCATGAAAAATTTCAACTCCTTCAGCTTTGGAAAAAGCCACCCATTTTTTCGTTTGGCCGCTATTTTTCGGTCAGCCACTGCTGTCCGGTCAGCCGCTGTTGTCTGTTTAGCATATCTCAATATTAAGTTGCGGGAAAAAGACGGCAGCCTAGTCGGGGAAACCGGCTGAAACGCAGACCCGAGCGCAAACTCGGACGATACGTGAGACGAGAACGAACTAATTTTATGCAGTGATTTGAGCATGCTGTTGAGGTCGCCTGATTTTATGTGCGTTGACGTTTTATGGTTTGCCCAAAAATTGCCCAGACGACCGCAATGTACATTACCCCTTCTTTGGCGGTGCATCTTAGCTTACTTTATAAGTCGAATTGCCAACAAAAGCAATGGCTTGTGAGCACTATCGCAAAAATTACTTTAGTTATGGAAACGGGCCATTTTTACGTTTCTTCGCATGCCAGGTTTCCAGGACACGTTCAGAAGTTCAAGCGGCTCTAGAAGCGGTGGCACAACGGAATATGAGTAACAATAAATGACTCCGTCGCCTATTGTCCAGGGCGAATATCGTCGCGAATTACCTGCATCGAGCGTGCATAAGGTGAAAATTTTTGTAGTTTGGTGGGTAGGCTGGAAATTTCACCGTTGGCATCTGCACGGTCAGTGTAACTTCCATAAAGCACACTAACGCGCGGATTTTCATCGGTTCCTGTCGGGTAAATCATGACGCGATCAGGGTTGAGCTCCCGACTCAAAGCCCGCAAATAATTTTCAATCGCCGATTTTTCGCGGGCATCGGCCGTCATGAGTTGGATCGCGTAGTTCGAGGCTTTGAGAGAACGCAATCGTTTTAAATCGGCCTGCATGCGGATATGGAGCCAGTCTTTTTCAACGGCCTCTACACGTTTTGGTGCGTCACTGGCGGTGGATAGCGTTTTGCTCAGTGTGGGCGCGAAGTCATTGCTGACTGCAGCATTGGTCGGTGCACCAGTTGAGGCGCCGGACGATGGCATCGTCGCGGGCTCACTAACTGCCGCAGGCGCTAATCCAGATGCCGAGGTAGCAAGAGTCGGCGGCGGAGCGCCGGGGGCTGGGGCCGAGGCGATAGTAGTGCTAGGCACGGCAGCCGACGTTGGTACCGGCGCCACAATAATCGGCTTTGAGACAAGGTTTTGCACAATTTCTGCACTGGCTGTAGGTGACTTCGTGGTCATGCGCCCCACGAGAAATCCCAAGCCCGACCCGACCAGCAAAGCAGTGGCGACGGATAACCAAAATAACCAGTTCTGGCTCGGGATTTCTGGCAGCAAAATTTGCGTATCGCTAATCGCCGCGCGGACATGATCTTCGGTAACGGTGTGAGTGCCGGAAGCATAGGCGGCCAGCAAGGTTTTGTCGGCATAAATATTTATGCGGCGTGTTAAGCCCTCGGAGGCGTCGGCGATCAACTCTAGCGATGCGGGGCCAAATAAATCAGCCCCCTTATAGCCTGCTGCCCGCAGCCGAAAATCCAGATAATCCTTGATGTCGTGCGCCGGAAGCGGCAACAAATTAAAACTGTGTGTAATGCGTTCCTTTAGCTGGCGCATGTGTGGCAGCATCAAGTGCTGGTCCAACTCCGGCTGGCCAAACAGGACAATTTGCATCAATTTATCGTGACTAGTTTCGAGATTCGACAGCAGGCGAATTTGTTCCAGCGTCTCGAGTGGCATGGCATGGGCCTCGTCAATCAGCGCAACGACCTGCTTGCCTTCAGCATGAATTTCAATCAGCCGTTCTTGCAACGCTCGCACCAGCTTGGTGGTGTTGCCGCCCTGTGTGTCGATACCTAAATCGCCCGCAATAACCGCGAGCAACTCGTCTCGCGACAGCGAAGGCACGGCAAGATAAATGGTTTCAACTGTTTTCGGCAACCGCTCCATCAGCACGCGGCACAACATGGTTTTGCCAGCACCAACTTCGCCAGTCACTTTAACCATGCCTTCACCGCTGGTGATGGCGTAGATTAAGGCATCGAGGGTTTCACCACGATTTGCCCCCGCGAAAAAAAACTCAGTGTGCGGCGTGATTTTGAAAGGTGCTTCGGTAAAGCCGAAATGCTCAAGATACATCGTCATGGTTTTTAAAATTTCAGGGTGTGCTCGACTGAAGGTGCTGACCTCAGAACATAGAAGTGTGCCGGCGGCTGGGAAACTGTACTGCAACATCAAAAAACATTATAAAGCCTGCATTATTCTAGAGCCTTTAATGTTTATTACGCTTAATGCTTTAGTGCCTCGATGCGGCTGTAAAGAGTAGAACGCGAAACTCCGAGTATTCGTGCCGCATGCGACATATTCCCCTCGGCAACCGCAATAGCCGCATCGATGTACTGAAGCTCAATCTCGCGCAATTTGGTGCCCAAATCAAAGTTGGCATTTTTCTCGATATCAGCGCGTGCGTCGAGCCAACTCGGCAACCTAGATTCACCTGTCGCGGCTTGAGGCGCCATCGGCATCGTTTGCTGCGCCCTAAGCATCGCATCCGCTTCAGGCTCAAACTCCTGCAACAAATCGGCTGGCGAGACGGTGTAGCCGGAAAACTTCGCCGTGAGCCTAATGACGATATTTTTTAGCTCCCGCACGTTGCCCGGGAATCCGTATTGGAGCCATGCTTGGCGCGCCTCTAGATCTAAATTAAATGGCTGCATCGCTTTAGCATTGCTATGTACCGACGTGTACGTAGGGGCATATTTTGGCGCATATTTCGCCGCATATTGCGCGCGATAATGATCCATCAATTTTAGTTTGTCATCACCGCAATCCCGCAGCGGCGGCACCAAAATCGAAAACACCGAAAGCCGGTGGTAGAGATCCGCACGGAAACGTCCTGCTTTGACTTCGGCTTTCAAATCACGATTGGTGGCGGCCACGATGCGCGCATGCGCCTGCCGGGATTGGGTTTCACCGACCCGCTGAAACTCGCCGTTTTCAAGCACCCGCAATAATTTTGGCTGCAATTCCAGCGGCAACTCGCCAATTTCATCGAGAAACAACGTGCCTTCACTGGCGTCTTCAAAATAACCTGATTTGGCGGCCGCGGCGCCCGTAAAGGAGCCTTTTGCGTAGCCAAATAATGTGGGCTCGACCAAATTGGCCGAAATCGCCGCGCAATTGAGCGCCAAAAACGGTAGCCTCGCACGAGGGCTCAAATCGTGTAGTGCTTTTGCCACACGCTCTTTACCGCTGCCCGATTCGCCCTCAATCAGCGCTGGAAAGACGGAAGATGCGTAAAGATCGATCTGGTTTTTAAGCTTGCGCATCGGCAAGCTGTCACCGATCAAGCCTTGTTGTCGGTCGTCGTTTTCGGTGGCGTCGGCTACGTCTTTCCCCGCCAAAGCCGACAGCAAAAGACGCCGCAAATGGCTCGGTTCGCAAGGTTTGGGCACCAATTCAGCGGCGCCAAGCGCCCTTGCGCGGCGGGCATTGGATTCCTCATTTTGCCCGGATAACACCAAAATACGAATGTCGGGTGACCAAGAAAGCAAATCCCCCACCAGTTTGAAACCTTCAGTTGGCAGATCAGGCAATGGCGGCAATCCTAGATCAATCAATGCAAGCGCTGGCCTGAAGCGCCCACTTTTAAGCAGCGCAATGGCCTCGCTGCGAGATTCGGCTACCTCTACCTTAAAATCCGCCGCCAACACAAATGCCAGGCTTTCGCTAATCAACGGATCGTCATCGACAATAAGCAAGCATGGCTTGACGGCGTCTACGGTTTTTGTTGGAGCGGCATTTGTTGTTGGCATAGCTGGGTTTGCCAAAAGGAAAAATCCAGGTTAAAAATTAAGAGAATACCCTGATCGCACAAGGGCAACATTTGGCTGCATTAGAGTATTGCTTGCGGAAAGGATATTCAGCAAGTCAAATCGAAGCATTTCATTGCTTTGCCAGCAACTTTGCCAACACAAATTATCATTAGTTTTTTGAGTAGCGGGGTCAAGTTCATGGCGAATAATCGCATATCGCATCGTAGTTAATTGGCCATGTTGGTACAGCAATGCTAAAATCTCACCATAACATTTTTGTTTTCTTTAAAGTGTCCCGTCAACCAAAGCTGGCGTTGCTTGCCTGTTTTGAGCCCATTTCGCTTTTTTTCGCCGTTGTGCGCCAGTATTTCCGCTTTATTTTCTGCTTCATTTTTTCCGCTACCGCCTCCTAATTTTACGGAATATCACTTGTCTAGTCCCCCTTTACCTTCCGCCGCCGAGCAGCCTTTAGTCGAGATCGAAAATGTCGATTTTTCCTACGGTAAACGCGCCATCTTGAAGGGGATCAGCCTTACGGTGCGGCGCAGAAAAGTAGTGGCAATCATGGGTGGCTCGGGCTGCGGTAAAACCACGTTGCTGCGGCTGATTGGCGGACAATTGCTGGCTTCAAAAGGCGTGGTACGTGTGCTCGGCGAAAACGTCGGCGCTCTAGATCGCGAAGGCATGTACCAAGTGCGCCGCAAAATGGGCATGTTGTTTCAGTTTGGCGCACTGTTTACCGACATAAGCGTCTTTGACAACATCGCCTTCCAGCTGCGAGAACACACTGAATTGCCAGAAGAAATGATTCATGACTTGGTGCTCATGAAACTGAACGCAGTCGGCTTGCGCGGTACAGCCAAATTGTTCCCCTCAGAGCTTTCCGGCGGCATGGCCCGGCGCGTGGCCTTGGCACGCACCGTGGTGCTCGATCCCACGTTGATCATGTACGATGAGCCTTTTGCAGGTCTAGATCCCATATCGCTAGCCGTTGTCGGACAATCAATTCGTAAACTCAATGATTCGCTTGGCGCAACATCGATCATCGTCACCCATGATGTGCAAGAATCGTTGCAGATTGTGGACTATCTCTATTTTGTCGCGGACGGTAAAATTGTCGGCCAAGGTACACCGGATGAAATCCGCGCCTCAACAGAGCCCTATATCAAACAATTCGTTCACGCTGAAATGGATGGCCCTGTGCCGTTCCATTATCCGGCCCGAGACTATGCAGACGACCTAAACCTAAACTCTTGCGCAGCCAAGGTTGCTTTATGATGTCAAAATTGTTCGCGGCGATAAGCAACTTGGGCGCCCGCGGTACTGACGCGATCTGGCGCGGTGGCTCCATGGCGCGTTTTTTCTTTTTGGTGCTCAGCCAATCAGGCATGAGCTTTCGTCGTTTTCATCTGACCATTCGCGAGATTTTCTTTTCTGGCGTAATGTCGCTGGTCATCATCATGGTCTCCGGCTTGTTTATCGGTATGGTGCTGGGCTTGCAAGGGTTTGAGACGCTGCAAACATACGGCGCCGAAGAGCAAATGGGCGTGTTGGTGGCGCTGTCATTGGTGCGCGAATTGGGTCCGGTTGTGACAGCACTCCTATTCGCCAGTCGCGCCGGATCGGCTATTACCGCCGAAATCGGCTTGATGAAGGCGACAGAGCAACTAAAAGCAATGGACATGATGGCGGTTGACCCGATCGCCCGCGTGGTTGCACCGCGATTTTGGGCGGGTGTAGTCTCAATGCCGCTTCTCGCCGCGCTTTTTTCAGCGATGGGTATTTTTGGCGGTTATTTGGTGGCAATGATTTTGGTCGGCATTGATTCAGGCGTGTTCTGGAGCAATATGCAAGACGCGGTTGATTTCCGGTATGACATTATGAACGGCGTCGTTAAATCGATCGTGTTTGGTATTGCCATTTCAGTCATCGCCACCTTTGAGGGCTTCGACGCGGAGCCGACGGCGGAAGGCGTTTCCAGAGCGACGACGCGGACGGTTGTGACATCGGCGCTGACGGTCTTGGCGCTAGACCTGATGCTCACTGGCTTTATGCTGCGCCCCGTTTAAATTTTTCGCGCACACCGGCACATATGCTTATTAAATTTGAAACTTGGCAACACTACTGAGGCGGAAAACAAGTATGGAACGCAAAACAATGGATTTTTGGGTGGGACTCTTTATGTTGCTGGGGTTCGCGGCATTATTGATGCTGGCGCTGCGCGTCGGCAACTTTGGCGCAAACCGCGTTGAGAGCACCTATGCCGTGGAAGCGCGGTTCGAAAACATCGGCAATCTGAAAGCCAAAGCGCCGGTAAAAAGCGCGGGCGTGTTGGTCGGGCGTGTCACCGAAATTCATTTTGATAACGCCAAATTCCAAGCCGTCGCCACATTGACACTAGACAAAAAATATAACTTCCCCAAAGATAGCAGCGCATCGATTCTGACGTCTGGCTTATTGGGTGAGGTTTATATCGGCTTGGACGCGGGCGGAGACGAAAAAAACCTGGCTGGTGGCGATACAATTAAAATTACCCAATCGGCCGTGGTATTGGAAAAGCTAATCGGTCAGTTCTTGTTCAGCAAGGCTAGCGATGGCGCCGAAAAGAAGTAAACGCTAACATTCTTATTCTTTTTCGTTGTCAACATGTGTGCCTGTGTGCGTCTCTGAACCAGACCAACACAGCCGAACGTAAACGCGCAGCACGATGAAGCCGTTAATACCGGCAGCAGCACCTACTCCTATCCTTGAAAGTAAATCACCATGTTGAAGCAAATTGCATCCGCAGCCAGCCTCGTTTTAGCCCTGACCGCTAGTTCAGTCGCGTTCGCGCAAACTGCGCCGGATGAACTTGTCCGCAAAAATACCGGCGATATTTTGACCGCCATCAAAGCCGATAAAGATTTGGCGGCTGGCGATCAAAAGAAAATTGAAAAATTAGCTGAAGAAAAAGTATTACCCTATTTTAATTTTATGCACATGACGCAGCTCGCGGTTGGTCGTAACTGGAAGGATGCGTCTGACGATCAGAAAAAAGCGCTGATCGAGCAATTCCGTACTTTATTGGTGCGCACTTATTCGACATCGTTGTCGCAATTTCGCAACCAAAGCGTTGATGTCAAGCCCCTCAAATTGAGCGCTACCGACACGGATGTTATTGTCAAAACCATCATCGCCCAGCCTGGCGGCCAACCAATTCCAATCGACTACAGCATGGAAAAATTGCCGGAAGGTTGGAAAGTGTTCGATGTATTGATTGACGGCGTCTCACTCGTGACGAACTATCGCAGTTCGTTCAACACGGAAATTAAAGCCAATGGTATTGATGGCTTGGTAAAATCGTTGTCTGACCGCAACGCAAAAAACTCGGCCAAGAAATAGCCGAAAGCGATAATTCAAGCCATTCTTCCCCAGAGTAAAAAAAGTGCCTAACGATCATTCCAGCACTATCGCCGGCGAGACCCTAAAACTCGCTGGCGCTCTCAATTTAGCGAGCATGCCACGCTTACTTGGCGAGACATCGGCCTATGCGGCGCAGCAAAATCTGCCTGATTGCCTGTCGATTGATTTTTCGGATGTCACCGAAATTGACTCTTCGGGGGTAGCACTGCTGCTGCATTGGCGCCGTGAAGCCCTTAAACTGGGTAAAGCGCTGCGCTACGTACATTTGCCGCCCAACCTGAGCTCACTAGCAGAGCTCTACGGCGTCGATGAACTAATTCATTGCCCTTTCAGTGCGCAACGCAATCAAAAGGCCGAGCCATAATCGGATTGTTACTCTTGTTTTAAGCTGGTTTTGTAAGCCACGTTTTTCAGATTTAAATACCCATTCACGCAAGCGGTAGCCCATGGTTTATGCAATCGACGTCGCCAACGTCGAAAAAAAATACGGCTCATTCACTGCGTTGGCGGGCGTTTCTTTGCAGGTCGAAGAAGGTGAATTTTTCGCCCTCCTGGGTCCCAATGGCGCTGGCAAAACTACTCTGATCTCCACACTTGCAGGGCTGACGCACCCGAGCGCGGGCACGCTGAAGGTGATGGGGCATGATGTGGTCTCCCATTATCGCGAAGCCCGAAAAGCGCTTGGTATCGTGCCGCAAGAAATCGTGTTTGACCCGTTCTTCTCGGTGCGTGAAACCCTGCAATTTCAAGCGGGCTATTTTGGAATCGCGCGCACCGCTCAACTCGATTCCTGGATTGATGAGTTGCTCGCCAAGCTCTCGCTTACCGACAAAGCTGATAAAAATATGCGCCAGCTGTCCGGCGGTATGAAGCGCCGCGTGCTGGTCGCACAAGCGCTGGTGCATCGCCCGCCGGTGATTGTGCTGGATGAGCCTACGGCCGGCGTCGACGTGGAATTGCGCCAAACCTTGTGGAGCTTTATTCGTGAGCTGAACACAAAAGGCCACACCATTTTGCTGACCACCCACTATCTAGAAGAAGCGCAACAGCTTTGCTCGCGGATCGCCATGATGAAGCTTGGTAAAATTGTTGCACTCGACACCACCGATCATTTATTGAGTGCATTTTCGGAGCGGGTGTTACGGGTCAAATTGGCCGGCGAATTGCCTCAGCCATTGGCATCACAGCGCATCAAACAAGAAGGCAAGGCTGAAAATTGCTGGCACTATTTTTCGATCCACGATTACAACGAAGTTGAAGTGTTGCTTTGCCGTTTGCGCGAAGCGGGTGCGGTCATCACTAATCTCGAAGTGACAGAGCCCGAATTGGAAGAAGTGTTTGTAAAAATCATGAACCAGAACGACTCCTCGGTAGGGCATGCGACATGATCGGCTTCCAAACACTCCTCAAAAAAGAAATACTGCGCTTTTGGAAAGTCGCTTTCCAAACGGTCGCCGCACCGATACTCACTTCCATGCTGTATCTCCTCATCTTTGCACATGTCATGGCCGGCTCCAATGCAGCGTTTGAAGGTGTGAGCTATGAACAATTTCTCATTCCGGGTTTGGCGATGATGACGATGTTGCAAAATGCCTTCGCCAATTCATCCTCATCACTGATCCAGTCAAAAATTACCGGCAATATTTTATTCATTTTGCTGCCGCCTTTAACGCCCTGGAACTATTATGGCGCTTATGTGTTAGCCGCCTTGGTACGTGGCCTGGCGGTCGGTGCGGGCGTGTTTCTCGTCGGTGTTTTCTTGGCGCATATCCCGATTCACAACATGGCGTGGATCTTGGTGTTCGCGTTGTTCGGCAGTGCGATGATGGCAGCCCTCGGCATTATTGCGGGACTGTGGGCGGACAAATTTGACCAAATCGCCGCGTTTCAAAATTTCATCATTATGCCGCTGACGTTTTTATCCGGCGTGTTTTACTCCATCCACTCGCTGCCGACTTTTTGGCAAAACCTATCGCATCTGAATCCGTTTTTCTACATGATTGACGGTTTCCGCTATGGATTTTTCGGCAAATCCGATGTTTCGGTATGGTTGTCATTGGCTGTCACAGCGGGCGCATTTTTTTGCCTTTCGGTTGCCACCTTGCACCTGTTAAAATCAGGTTACAAACTTAGACAGTAAAGAGACAGTAAAGCGACAGTAAATTAAGCACCTTAAATGATCGGCGTTTAAGGGTCGCCGACAAAAGTACAAACGTACTTTTGTCGGGTTAAAAACCATAAAATCGCTAGCATAGCCGAACGATTCGATGCTCAAACATCAACAATCAATCATTTACAAGTCATTTAAACGCAGCGATGCAGGCGTCGCTCGGAAAAGAAAGTACACCGTGGTTACACCAGAACAAATTGAAGGCTACCTTCGCGCCAAACTCGATTGCCACCATCTTGCCGTTGAAGGCGATGGCGCGCATTTCCAAGCCGTGATCGTATGCGCGGCGTTCGAAGGCAAAACCCGCGTCGCACGACACCAAATCGTCTATGGGGCCTTAGGCGATCGTATGCGCGAGGAAATTCACGCGCTATCGATGCAAACCCTGGCGCCCGCAGAATGGCAAGCTGCGACAAAATAATTCCCGCTTCATTTTAGATTCGCTTAGTTTCATTTAGGCTCATTTCGGGCTCATTAAGGTAACCCCTCATTATGCAAAAACTAAAAATTCACGGCGGCCATCCGCTCAAGGGCGATGTCCGCATTTCAGGCGCAAAAAATGCGGCGTTACCGATCCTGGCCGCGAGCTTGTTGACCGCTGACCCGCTGGTGTTGACCAACGTGCCGCAGTTAAACGATATCGGCACGATGCTTAAGCTGCTCGCTGAAATGGGTGTGAAATCCGAGCGAACGACTGATGCCGCAAGCCTCCGCGCTGATAACCTCACCAACCTTGTCGCGTCGTACGATCTGGTGAAAACCATGCGTGCCTCGATTCTAGTATTGGGGCCACTCCTGGCGCGATTCGGCGAAGCGCGGGTCTCTCTGCCTGGCGGCTGTGCGATTGGTGCACGTCCTGTCGACCTGCATATCAAAGGGTTGGAAGCGATGGGCGCCACCATCACCATCGAGGCAGGCTACATCCAAGCCAACGCCAAGAAGCTTAAGGGCGCGCGGATCTATATGGAGACCGTGACGGTCACGGGAACTGAAAATTTACTGATGGCCGCCTGCTTGGCCGAGGGCACCACTACCCTGGAAAATTCCGCGTGCGAGCCAGAAGTGGTTGACCTCGCTGAATGCCTGATCAAAATGGGCGCGAATATTCGTGGGCATGGAACCGATGTCATCACGGTGGAAGGTGTTGCATCGCTGCATGGTGCGAGCCACAGCATCATGCCGGACCGGATTGAGACTGGCACATTCTTGGCTGCAGTGGCCGCGATGGGAACCGTCGGCGGCGATGTGCGCATCACGCACGCGCAGCCGCGTTCGCTCGATGCCGTGATCGAGAAGCTACGCGCATCTGGTGCAGCGATCGCCTCAACCGAACACGAAATCCACATCAGCATGAACAAGCGCCCCAATGCAATCAGCCTGCGCACCGCACCCTATCCCGCGTTCCCAACTGATATGCAGGCGCAATTTATTGCGTTGGATTGTATCGCCAGTGGCACCAGTGCCGTCACTGAAACCATTTTTGAAAACCGCTTTATGCACGTGCAAGAGCTGGTGCGCTTGGGCGCGAAGATTGATATTGAAGGCAATACCGCCATCGTTCACGGCATGAATAAACTCACCGGCACATCCGTCATGGCAACCGATTTGCGTGCTTCAGCGTGCCTCGTGATCGCTGGCTTGGTGGCCGAAGGCGAGACGATCATCGATCGCATCTACCACCTCGACCGCGGCTACGACCACATCGAACAAAAACTGACTGCCATCGGCGCAAAGATCGAACGCATCAATTAAAAATTGAAAAGTAAAATGATCACAATTGCTTTATCCAAAGGTCGTATTTTTGATGACACCTTGCCGCTGCTACATGCGGCCGGCATCACGCCGCTTGATGACCCTGAAAAATCACGCAAACTCATTCTTGATACCACTCGTGTTGACGTAAAGCTCATCATCGTCAGGGCATCTGACGTCCCCACCTACGTGCAGTACGGCGCGGCGGATTTTGGCGTAGCCGGCAAGGATGTATTGCTCGAATCTGATTGCATGGGGTTATATCAGCCGCTTGATTTGCGAATTGGCAAATGCCGGATGATGGTTGCCGTGCGGGATGGTTACGATTACGCGGGCGCCGTGAAACGCGGCGCCCGGTTAAATGTCGCGACCAAATACGTGCAAATTGCGCGTGAGCATTTTGCCAAAAAGGCAATGCACGTTAACTTGATTAAGCTTTATGGCTCGATGGAATTGGCACCTTTAACTGGCTTGGCTGATGCCATTGTCGATGTGGTCTCAACTGGCAACACACTAAAAGCAAATAAGCTCATTGCTGTCGAGGAAATCATGCCGATTTCGAGCCGGTTGATCGTGAACCGTGCAGCATTGAAATTGAAAAGCGCAGAGCTGCAGCCGATGATGGATGCATTTGCCAATGCCGTGAAATAAGTCGCGCGCTGGTTACGCGCCGCGCGTGCTGAACTAAAAAAGGTGCGCTAGAGTCTTTACGTTTACGTTAACCTTACTTCACATTTTCTCAGTATCCAATATTGAAGCGTTTCACCGCCCACAGCGAGGCGCCTTACTATGCCTATGCCCATGCCCATCCCGATATCAATATGATAAAAAAACTCCATTCCAACAGCGCCACCTTCGATTCTGATCTCGCCAAGTTGCTCGCCTTTGAGGCTGCGCAAGATCCAAAAATTGAAGCGACCGCTCGCGACATTTTGGCGAATGTAAAATCGCACGGCGACACGGCGATACTCGATTACACAATGCGTTTTGATCGCTGGACACCGACCTCGGCAGGCGCCTTAGAAATCGATCAGCGCACCCTAAAGTCCGCGCTGGGCGGTCTTTCCCAGCCAATTCGCGCCGCACTGGAAACAGCAGCGACGCGTATACGCCTCTACCACGAGCGTCAGCTGCACCCTTCTTGGCAATACACGGAAGCGGATGGCACTGTGCTCGGCCAACAAATTACCGCGATTGATCGAGCGGGGCTTTATGTACCCGGCGGCAAGGCGGCGTATCCATCCTCAGTGCTCATGAACGCAATGGCCGCGAAGGTTGCCGGTGTGGCTGAACTCATTATGGTCACGCCAACGCCCGACGGTATAGTGAACGATACCGTGCTCGCCGCCGCGGAATTGGCCGGTGTCGATCGTGTGTTTCGCATCGGTGGTGCACAGGCTGTTGGTGCGTTGGCATTTGGGACGGCCACCATCCCGGCAGTCGATAAAATCGTCGGCCCCGGGAACGCCTATGTTGCCGCCGCAAAGCGGTTTGTGTTCGGCCAAGTCGGTATTGATATGGTCGCAGGCCCATCTGAAATTTTGGTGATCGCCGACGGCAAAACCAACCCCGACTGGGTGGCGATGGATCTATTCTCGCAGGCGGAGCACGATGAAATCGCGCAGGCAATTTTGCTTTGTCCCAATGCCGATTACATCGCCGACGTTGAAGCCAGCATGGAAAGATTGCTCGCAACGATGCCGCGCGCGACGATTATTCGCGCTTCGCTCGCCAATCGTGGCGCACTCATTCACGTGCGCGATTTGGCGGAGGCCTGCGAAATATCGAATCGTATCGCGCCTGAACATTTGGAATTATCGGTCGAAAATCCAGAAGCGTTGCTGCCAAAAATTCGCCACGCCGGCGCGATTTTCATGGGCATTTTCTCGTCTGAATCACTGGGCGATTATTGCGCAGGGCCAAACCACGTGTTGCCAACCTCGCGCACTTCGCGCTTCTCTTCACCGCTTGGCGTGTACGATTTTCAAAAACGTTCGTCGATCATTCACGTCTCACCAAAGGGCGCTGAAACACTCGGCAAAGTCGCTGCAACGCTCGCGCGTGCGGAAGGCTTAGAGGCTCATGCGCAGTCGGCCGATATGCGGCTCAAAAGCTAACATGAAGCCAACCGATATTATTCGGCCAGAGATCGGGGCGCTATCTTCCTATCATGTGCAGCCAGCGGCAGGGTTCATCAAACTCGATGCGATGGAAAACCCCTATGCGTTTCCACAATCGCTGCCAGAGTTGCTCCAAGCTCGGCTCCTGGAGCGGCTTTCTACGGTATCGCTCAATCGCTATCCGGCAGCTGATGCGCCAGAACTCAAAGCGTCCATTCGCTACGCGATGCAGATCCCTGCCGAACTGGACATCATGCTCGGCAATGGCTCGGATGAAATTATTCAGCTGATTGCGATGGCGGTTGCCAAACCCGGTGCCGCATTGTTGTCAGTTGAACCCGCGTTTGTGATGTTTAAAATGATCGCTACTTTTTGCGGGCTGCACTACATCGGTGTGTCGTTAAAGGCTGATTTTTCGCTCGATGCGGAGGCAATGGTGGCCGCTATTGCACGTGAACAGCCAGCAGTGATATTTATTGCGAATCCCAACAACCCGACCGGCAACTGTTTTGATCGTAAATCGATTGCACGCATCATCTCAACAGCGGAAAAAAACGGTGGCCTAGTGGTAATCGACGAAGCCTATTTCCCGTTTACTACCCATGCGCATGAATCGTATTTGCACAACATTACTGAACACGAAAACGTTGTCCTGATGCGCACGGTGTCCAAACTCGGTCTGGCCGGTTTGCGGCTCGGGATGCTGGTTGGCCGACAAGCCTGGCTGCAAGAATTCGATAAGCTGCGCCTGCCCTACAACATCAACGCCTTGACGCAAGCCGCCGCCGCCTTTGCGATGGAACAATATGGCGAATTGCTGAAACAATGCGACGTCATCAAGCACGAGCGGATCCGCTTGGCAATCGCACTGGCAAATATTTCTGGCATCGAAACCTTTCCCTCGGAAGCTAATTTCATCCTGATTCGAGTAACCGGCGATACTAGCGTCAACACTGAAGCCGATAAAATGTTCGCCAAGCTGCGCTCGCGTAAAATACTGGTGAAGAACACCAGTCAATCGCATCCCTTGCTTGCGAACACCTTACGTTTGACAGTCGGTACGCCGACCGAAAACGATGCCATGATCGCCGCTTTAAATGAAAATCCATAGCGAAAATCCATAACAAATAGCCATCGCCAAATACCATGAACAGAACCGCCAACATCACCCGCAACACCAAAGAAACCCAAATCTATTGCGCCATCAATCTTGATGGCAAAGGCATCGCCAAGCTCGATTGTGGCATCCCGTTTTTGGATCATATGATTGATCAAATTGCGCGCCACGGCATGATCGATATTGAACTCAAAGCGACGGGAGATTTGCATATTGATGCACACCACACGGTTGAAGATGTCGGCATTACGCTTGGCCAGGCGTTCACCAAAGCGCTCGGCGACAAGATGGGCATTGTCCGATACGGCCACGCCTATATACCGCTCGATGAGGCAATGTCACGGGTCGTGATTGATCTCTCCGGCCGCCCCGGCTTGAGTTATCACGTGAACTTTACGCGCGCCAGAGTGGGCGATTTTGACGTCGATTTATTTATCGAGTTTTTTCAAGGCTTTGTGAACCATGCGTTAGCCACCGTGCATATCGACAACATTCGCGGCGTGAACGCCCACCACCAAGCCGAGACCATCTTCAAAGCCTTTGGCCGCGCCTTGCGCATGGCTTGCGCGGCAGATCCGCGCGCCGAGGGCATTCTGCCATCGACTAAAGGTTCGTTATAACCTAGGCTACAAACACCAGCGTCGGCGGGACTCTTGAAGGCATTCTGTCCCGAAAGGCACGCTGGGCGGGGCGTTTGAAAAAATATATTAAAGCTAAGCCCCGACAGCACAGCGGCAATATGCTGGCAAATTTAGTGGCATCAAGCCATACGCGATATTTATCGTCCGCCGCTAACGCACGTGAAATATCGCTGGTAGGAAGTCTTGGTACGGCGCGTCATAAATATTAAGTACGTAGGTATTGCTCAACGTTACGCGTTTGTGTGAAGCGGTCTTTTGCAGACTGCGTCATCACTAAGAACACGCCCCAACCAAAAATTGGAAACACCAGATTGATCAGCACCCAGCCTAGCTTCGCGCCGCCACGCAACCGTCTTGAGAGCAAAATGTGAAATGTCGAGTAGTCCGCGCGAAAATTCAATAGCGCGCCAATCTTTGCATTCAGCCGCTGCCAAAAAGGCTTTGACGAAGGGCTGGTGCGGGGCTAAAGCCGTTCCCTAAGTCGTTCCTTAAGTGCTCCCTTAAGCGCTCCCTAAGCCGTTTCAAGAAGTGGCTTGTCTGGGTCATCAAAGCGCTTTTACCGCCCCCACCAAAGCCTCGACCGTCATCCCAAAATGCTCATATAAAACCGGCGCTGGGGCAGATTCGCCGAAGGTATCAATGCCAATCACGACACCATCCAAGCCTACATATTTCCGCCAATAATCGGTGATGCCTGCCTCGATCGCCAAGCGGGGCGCGGACTGTGGCAATACGGTCGTTTTATAGGCGGCATCTTGCTTGTCGAAAACAAAGGTCGATGGCATCGAGACGACGCGCACGTGAATGCCTTGGGCTGCTAATGTTTTTTGCGCTTCGGTTGCCAATGCGACTTCGGTACCGGTGGCGATAATCACCGCCTTCAATTCACCTGCCTCTTTGCTCAACACATAACCACCCTTGGCGATATTCGCAATGGTCGCGGCATCGCGTTTTTGAAAGGGGCTGATTTGGCGGGAGTAAATTAGGCAAGTTGGGCCATCCTTGCGGGCGATCGCATGTTGCCACGCCGCAGCTGCTTCTACGGTGTCGCACGGACGCCAGAGATCCATGTTGGGAATTAAACGGAGTGAGGCAACGTGTTCGACGGATTGGTGCGTTGGGCCGTCTTCGCCGAGGCCGATCGAATCGTGCGTAAAAACAGCAATATTGCGCAGCTTCATGAGCGCGGCCATGCGTAGCGCATTGCGTGAATAGTCGCTGAAGGTTAGGAATGTGCCGTGGTAAGGAATGAAACCGCCGTGCAGCGCCATACCGCTGGCGATCGCGGTCATGCCGAATTCACGCACACCGTAGTTAATATAATTGCCGCCACTGGCTGCTGACAAGGCTTTGGTGCCGCTCCAGTTGGTGAAGACGGAGCCGGTTAAATCTGCCGAGCCGCCAAGTAGTTCGGGCATCTGCTGCGCGAAGGCTTCGATGGCGAATTGCGACGCTTTGCGGGTGGCGACGGTTTCAGCCTTTTCATTCGATTTATCGAGCAGGGCAAGGGCGATGGCCGCGAAATTTGCCGGCAAATCACCAGCCATACGGCGTTTGAATTCAGCAGCTAATTCTGGATAAGCAGCGCTATAAGCAGCAAACGCGCCGTTCCACTGTGCCTCGACTGCCTGGCCTTTGTGTTTGGCATCCCATGCATCGTAGATGTCTTGCGGAATTTCAAACGGCGGGTATTTCCAGCCGATGGTTTCACGCACGGCGGCGATTTCCTTATCGCCCAGCGGCGAGCCGTGAACCTTATCCGTGCCGCCCATATTCGGCGAGCCTTTGCCGATGACGGTTTTGCAACAAATGAGGGTAGGCCTATCGGTGATTTTTTTGGCGGCCACTACCGCCGCATCGACTGCAGCCGAATCATGGCCCGCCACATTCGGGATCACATGCCAGCCGTAAGCTTCGAAGCGTTGCGGCGTATTGTCGCGGAACCAGCCGTCAACCTTGCCGTCAATGGAGATGCCATTGTCGTCGTAAAAGCCGATCAGCTTGCCCAACCCCAACGTGCCCGCGAGCGAGCAAACTTCATGCGAAATACCTTCCATCAAGCAGCCATCGCCCATGAACACATAGGTATGGTGGTCAACAATATTGTGACCATCGCGATTGAAGGTGCGCGCCATTTCGCGCTCAGCAATCGCCATTCCCACCGCATTCGCCAAGCCCTGCCCCAGCGGCCCGGTCGTCGTCTCAACACCAGGCGTGATGCCCACTTCGGGATGGCCGGGCGTTTTGGAATGGAGCTGGCGGAAGGCTTTAATGTCGTCCATCGACACGTCATAACCGGTCAGGTGTAATAACGCATATATCAGCATTGAGGCGTGTCCGTTTGAAAGCACGAACCGATCGCGATCCACCCAATGCGGGTTTGTCGGGTTGTGCTTTAGATGATGCCGCCACAACACTTCAGCCATCTCCGCCATGCCCATCGGCGCACCGGGATGGCCGGAGTTGGCTTTTTGCACGGCATCCATGCCGAGGGCGCGAATGGCGTTGGTGATGTCGGAACGGGTGGGGGTGGTCATCATTTGGATTTTCTTGAAATAAAAATTAGTGCGGAATGCCGTGGCTGCGGTCAGTGCAGCAAGGGGAATTTGCAGCAATGGAGATTATAATTTGAATGATGCCTGAGGATGCAAAAACACACAAAGTCGGCCAGCAAAAGAGCGCGGATGCGTTGTCAGAACGCTTTTTCAACCCAAAAGGAACGCCATGAATGGCCTACACATCATCGCTGACCTTTATAACCTGCCCGAAAATCGCCTGCTCATTTCTGCCAAAGCGCTCGCCAAGCGGTGCGTTTTGGCCTGCGAAGCTGCCGAACTGACCGTATTGGGCGAGCACTTTTATCAGTTCGCGGGGATCGATGCGCTTCAAGTCGGCGGCGCAACTGGCGCAGTGGTGCTGGCCGAATCGCATTTGGCAATTCACACTTGGCCGGAACGTGGCGAGGCAACGCTAGATATTTATGTCTGTAATGTCACGGCGGACAACACCCGCAAAGCTGAGCGTTTGTACGCCGAACTGCTCGCCGCCTTAAAGCCGGGCGATGTGATGATGCAACGCGTGCTGCGCGGCAACGCATTGCCGCTGGCGGCAGCGCTTTGAACAATTCCGGCATTCAACGTTTTAATACGGGCAACCCAATTCGCCTCGACGAGCCGCTAACCTCCAGCAGTGGCGCGCATTTTGAGGCAGTTGCCCAGATTCAATCCGTGCAATCGCCTTTCCAATTGATCGAAGTTTTTGCGACACCCGCGTTAGGCATGCTGATGCGGCTTGACGGCTGCAACATGCTGTCCGAGCGCGACGAATTTTTTTATCATGAAAACGTCATCCACCCCGCCGCCATCGCGCATGCGAACCCGACAAAGGCACTTATTATTGGCGGCGGTGACGGCGGCTCGGCCGAGGAATTGTTGAAGCACCCATCAATCAAATCGGTGATTTTATGTGAGTTGGACCAGGCGGTGATTGCGGTCGCCAAGGAACATTTTCAAAGCGTGCATCATGATGTGTTTTCCGATCCAAGGCTTTCGGTTCACATCGCCAACGGCCACAAATATGTGCAGCGTTGTGGCACGGATGACGGGGCCGAACTGTTCGATCTGATTTACCTTGATCTCACCGATCCCACCGGCGATGCGGAAGCGCTCTATACCGAGGCGTTCTATGCGGATTGCAAACGAATCCTGCAAACAGGCGGCGCACTCACGCTGCATATCGGCTCCCCATTTTCGCATGCGCCCAGATTGAAAAAGAGCATTGAAAATCTGCGCCGCGTGTTTAAAATCGTCACGCCTTATTTCGTACATATTCCGGCATATGGTTGCGTTTGGGGCTTCGCGGTGGCATCGGATTCGCTCGACATTGCCAACATTAGCGCGGCTGAAGTGAACAGCAGAATTACACAGCGCAACATTCAACACCGGCAGTTTTATAACGGCGAGATGCATCGGGCGATGCAGGCATTGCCGGAATATGTACGAGTATTAATCCAGGGAAGCTCTGATTGAGTCAATTTCGTCACCCTACGTTGTGACGAGTGTAAAAATTTCTCCTTGTATATCAAACATAGACGGCGGCGAAATGTTTACACCCACGCCTAGTCTGGTTTAGAACTAGACTTAATCTGAGCTTCCTCAGCAGCAATTCGCGTAATATGAGCAATCGGTTTTTCAAGGGAAGAATGTCGATGCTAAAAAGAGTGCGTAAATCCAGTTCACAGATCACGTTGGTATTCATCGGCGCGGCAACCGTTGCCGCCACCCTGAGCGGATGCGGCAAAGAAGAAATTCGCCGCGATGTTTACGCCAGCAAACAAGATTGCTTGGCCGATTGGGGGCACACGCCGGCCGATTGCGAGCCCGCCTATGATCGCCGCACGGGCAACCCTACCGTCACCCATTACTACGGCCGCCCATACTCTTTTACAGATTCAGGTTCACCCTCCCGTTCCGGCAAAACCATTGGCTCGTCGACCGTTAGCCGGGGTGGTTTTGGTTCGAGTGCCGCCAGCGGCCACTCGGCATCGGGTTAACGCATGACAGCAGCGCAGATGCCAGAGACGGCGGAAATAACGGCGATTCGGCAAGTAACGCAATCGGAGCTGGGAAACGCCGCGTTGCAAACCCAGCTGTGCGATTTGTTGCGCGATGCGGTCGAGGGTGGCGCGTCGGTTGGCTATGTGCTGCCGGTGGCTGAACCGTTGCTCGAACAATATTGGCAGGGTGTTTTTGCCGATGCACGACATGATTCACTTATTTTATTGGTGGCGGAACACGCGGGGCAAATTGTCGGCTCGGCACAACTGGCGTTGTCGATGAAGCCGAACGGCATGCACCGTGGTGAGGTGCAAAAGGTGTTGGTGCATCGTGCTGCACGCCGTCGCGGCTTGGGTGGCGATTTAATGCTCGCGATTGAACGTGTCGCCATGGCGCGAAGCCGCACTTTGCTGGTGCTCGATACCGAAACCAACAGTGGCGGGCAGCGGCTTTACGCGACACTGGGCTATCAAGCGGCCGGTGTGATTCCGAATTTTGCGCTGGCAACGATCCCCGGCCAAGCGTCGACACATGTGCCAACAACCTATATGTACAAATTGCTATGAAGCGCGAAAACCTCATCCCGCGCCCCGACTGGCCTGCCAAAATGGAAGCGTTAGGTTTCGGCTTTCATTCAATTGACGGCATTTACTGGGACGAGCGGGCTTGTTATGCATTTACCGCCGCCGAGATCGATACGCTCGAAGCGGCGACTGCCGCATGCCACGAGATGTGCCTTGCGGCGGCCCAATACGTGATCGATAAAAATTTGTATCACTTGTTTGCGATTCCGCCCGCGTTTATTCCAATGATTGAGCAATCTTGGAACAATGATGAAGCGACATTTTTTGGGCGTTTTGATTTCTCATGGAATGCAGGCTTGGCAAGCTCAAGCGCACCCAAAATGCTTGAATACAACGCCGATACGCCGACCTCGTTGATCGAGGCGAGTGTCGCCCAATGGTATTGGCTAAAAGACGTCAAGCCGGATGCCGATCAGTTCAACAGCCTGCACGAAAAGATGATTGAGCGATTTAAAGAAATAAAAGCAGAGATAGGCGCGGGACTGAACGCGAATACCATCCACTTCAGCTGCGTAGGCGATAGCGAAGAAGATGTGGGCAACCTTGATTATCTCTGCGATGTGGCCATGCAAGCCGGGCTTAACGCACCGTTCATTGACATCGCCGACATCGGCTGGGATTCGGTTGCCAAAAAATTTGCCGATAGTAACAACACAGAAATTAAAGCGCTATTCAAGCTCTATCCCTGGGAGTGGATGGTGCGGGAAGCCTTCGGCATGAATCTACTCGACAGCGCGATGCGCGTGATTGAGCCTGCATGGAAAATGCTCTTGGCGAATAAAGCAATTTTGCCAATTTTGTGGGAACTTTATCCCGATCATCCAAACTTGTTGCCAGCTTTTTTTGAGCCGCAAAAATTTGTCACTGATTTTGTCAAAAAGCCGCTGCTCTCTCGCGAGGGCGGGAATGTTACGATCAAAACGGGCAACCGGGAAATCGCGACTCCCGGCGTCTATGGTGCAGAAGGTTTTATCTATCAAGCGTTTCATCCGGTACCAAATTTTCGAGACGGTGGTGCGGATAATTACATGGTAATTGGCTCGTGGATCATTGGCGACGAGCCCGCCGGGATTGGTATTCGCGAAGATGAATCATCGGTGACGAAAAACACAAGCCGTTTTTTGCCGCATTATTTTGTTTAATGTTGTATTCAAGGAGCCACCATGTTCAAACAAGAAATAATGGAATCATTTACCGGCTTTGATGATTTTTTAATTTACCTCGTCATTGCCGCCACGTTGTTGGCGGTATTCATTGCAATCTATGTCCGCATCACGCCGTATCGTGAAATTGGCTTGATCCGCGAGGGCAATATGGCGGCGGCGTTTAGCTTATCAGGCACGCTGATCGGCATGGCGATTCCGCTCGCGAATGCGATTGAATTTAGTGTCAATCCGGTCGACATGGCGATCTGGGGTTTCATCGCGCTCGGTATTCAGTTGCTGGTATTTGTGGTGGCGCGAATCGCCTTGCCGCATATCGCCCAAGACATTCCTGCCGGGAAGCAAGCATCTGGATTTTTTCTTGGCGCGATTTCGATTGCAGCGGGCATTTTGAATGCCGCTTGCATGACGTATTAGAAATGATGATTTGAACGCAATGGCCGACAGCAGTAACGGTGCAAAAAATATTGATTTAGTGAACCGTTCAATCACTAGTGTGTGGCATCCGTGTACGCAGATGAAGCACCATGAGCAGTTTCCGCTCGTGGCTCTCACGCGCGGTGACGGTGTTTGGCTTATTGACGCGGACGGCAGTCGCTATTTGGATGCCGTCAGCTCCTGGTGGGTGAATTTGTTTGGCCATGCCAACCCGCGCATCAATGCGGCACTCATCGACCAACTGGGCAAGTTGGAGCATGCGATGCTTGCGGGCTTCACCCACGAGCCGGTCGTCGAATTGTCAGAACGCTTGGGCAAACTAACCGGCCTAGGTCATGCGTTCTATGGCAGCGATGGCGCAAGCGCGGTGGAGATCGCGCTTAAAATGAGCTTTCATTTTTGGCGCAATACCGGCAAACCACGCAAACAGAAATTCGTCAGCTTGGAAGGTAGCTACCACGGTGAAACATTGGGCGCGCTGGCTGTGACCGACGTGGCAATTTTTCGTGATGCATATGGGCCGTTGTTGAACAATAACTTATCAGCGCCGTTCCCCGCAGCCCCTTCGAATAAAAACAAAACCCAAGCATTGGCGGGCGTTTTGGGGCAATGTTGCCCCGAATGCACCGTGGATGCTAGTGATCGACTTGAAAAACTGTTTGCGGAGCGGCATGATGAAATTGCCGCGTTCATCGTCGAACCGTTGGTGCAAGGTGCGGCCGGCATGCGCATGTATCACCCGGCGTATTTACAACAAGCCCGCGCGCTTTGCACGCGATACAACATCCATTTTATTGCCGATGAAATCATGACCGGTTTTGGCCGCACGGGGACGATGTTTGCCTGTGAGCAAGCGAACATCACGCCCGACTTGATATGCTTATCGAAAGGCATCACCGGCGGCTATTTGCCGCTGTCTTGTGTACTGACGACCGACGAAATTTACGCTGCGTTTTATGATGACGACAGCACGCGGGGGTTTTTGCATTCGCATTCCTACACGGGTAGCGCCTTGGCCTGTCGCGCGGCGTTAGCGACACTGGATATTTTTGCATCGGACAACATCATTGCGAAGAATCACGCAAAAGCCGATCGCTGGCTTGCGTTGATTACGCCGATTATTGAACATCCGCAGGTGAAAAACTTTCGGCAATGCGGCATGATTTTCGCGTTTGATGTTGAGACTAAAGCCCCCACATTTGCCCGTGAGTTTTTCGCTCGCAGTTTAAAACGCGGCGCGCTACTGCGGCCAATTGGTACCACTGTTTATTTCATGCCGCCGTATATTTTAGAAGACGATGCGTTCGGTTGGCTGGTCAAACAAACATTGGACGTGATTGACGAAATGGAAAACAATGGATTGCTTTAAGGGCCGCATGTTTTGCTTTAGCACCCGATCCACGCCGCTAGGTTGTGGCATCGTTTTTTTATGCCTCGCGCTGAGTCTGTCGGCATCATCGCTTAAAGCGCAAGTTCCCGCTGCGGTGTCTTCATTGCAGCCTGCACCTTTGCCAACATCGCTGCCCACATCGCTTCCCGCATCCGTCACGGAAATTTTTACGCGCGCCAATGTCCCGCTCGAGAGCGTAGCAATTGTCGTCAAGGAAGTGGGCGCAAAAGACGCGCTCGTTTCGCTGAACCCTGCCAAACCGATGAACCCAGCCTCGGTGATGAAGCTCTTCACCACTTACGCTGGATTGGAACTTCTCGGCCCAGCCTACGTTTGGAAAACGGAAATTTATGCCGCCGGTGAGATACGGAGCGGCACCTTGAAGGGCGACTTGGTGTTGAAAGGTGTAGGCGACCCGAAGCTGACGGCTGAGCGGTTTCGGCAGCTGCTCAAACAACTTCACGAGCGTGGCATCACCACCATCAAAGGTGATTTGATTCTCGATAAAACCTTTTTCGAACCCATCAATTTTGATCCGGCAAAATTTGACGGCGAACCGCTCAAGGCTTACAACGTCGGCGCGGATGCGCTGCTGCTCAATTTTAAAACGGTGCGGTTTACGTTCGCGCCGTCCTTGGACAGCAAGTCCGTGCTGATTTCGCCGGATCTAAAACCGGTGCAGTTAGAAATTGTAAACCGGATGCGCTTAAGCGATGCCGCTTGCGGAGACTGGCGTGATCATATTTTGCTCGATGTGCAGTCAGCAACGCCGACACAATTAACAGTATCGTTTACCGGCAGCTATCCGAAAAAATGTGGCGAGAGTGGGTGGAGTATTTCGCTACTTGATCACGCCAGATTTGTCGGCGGCGTGTTTGCCACCCTATGGAAGGAGGTCGGCGGAAAATGGGATGGCGCAGTCAAAATCCAAGCCGCGCCGCTGGACGCGACACTGCTGACCGCAAGCGAATCGCCGCCACTGGCTGAGGTTGTGCGGGACATCAATAAGTTTTCAAATAACGTAATGGCACGGCAGCTATTCTTGACCATTTCAGCCGAAAAAATGTTGCCCCCGGCGAACGCGTCTCGCTCAGCAGACATCATCAAAGAATGGCTCAACAAAAAAGGGATTGCAGCGCCGGAACTCGTATTTGAAAATGGCTCAGGGCTTTCACGTATTGAACGGACGAGCGCCGCGACGCTAAGTGCGATGCTGGAGGCGGCGTTTCGATCCAGCGTGATGCCCGAATTTATTTCCTCAATGCCGCTGCTCGGGGTGGACGGCACGCTGCGACGCCGCGGTAGAAGCGATGCCATTGCCGGACAAGCGCATATTAAAGGCGGCACACTCAATGATTCCCGGGCGATGGCGGGCTTTGTGCTGGACCAAAACAACCGCCGCTGGGTGGTTGTAATGATCGTTAATCATCCCAACGCACTGTTGACGCAACCGGCTCAAGACGCCCTACTGGCCTGGGTTTACGCGCGATAGGCCGAACGCATCCGTGCACAACGCACAAAAAAGACCCGCCAGAAGTTGCCTGCTGACGGGCCGAAGTGATCGCAAGCCATGCTATAACCTGCGACCATAGGGACGGTAATGACGGGACGTAAGAATTGATTCGTCCGCGCCGACTTGAATGTCAATTTTTGGTTAAGTCAAATCGTTACCTAGGACAACCGGCATCGCTATGGCAGCCGGTGAGGGCCGCGATTTATGCACAAGGATGTCGCCGCATAACACCATCGGTATGCCTAGCTGAGCAAAGCCGTATGACAGTGTGACGGTGCGGACATGGGGTAGTTTGGCGCCACGATCTGTATTCACCAAGGATGCATTTACTTTTACGACCGATGGCTCGGCTAGTGCGTGTTTCAAGATTTGTTTTAGCTGCGCGCCGACTGAATGTGGCGCGGCCACGTTAGCCAAGTCTTCGTCTTCAATCATATCGACCATAATCCGGCCGATGGATTGGTCGGTGCTGTCGTTGTTGTCGGTGCTGACATCTTCGCCGCGCATCAAGTAAACCCGCGCCGCCTGCGGCATCGTCAAAAAAGCAGCTGTTGCATCGGCAAATTCAATTTGCTTCCCAATCGCATTTGCCGCATCAACCATTAAATCGCGGTATTGATTGAGGGCGGGCTGCGTTAACCCTTCGATGCTTTCGGTGGCATATTGGGGTTCATTAATCGCGTCGTTCAGGCTGGTGAAAATACTTTGACACAAGACCGGCGACATGGTGGTTTGATCGGGACGCCCAAAGTAAAAGCCCTGTAAATAATCGGCGCCTGCAGCGACGGCGACGATCGCTTCGGCGCGTTCCTCGATGCCCTCGATCACTACTTTCGCGCCGCAATCGTGAATCAGCTTTACCATATTGCAAAGCACCAAGCGGGCGTGGTGGTCGCGGGTTGCGGTTTGGATTACCGTGCGATCAATCTTGACGAGATCAGGGCGCAAGCGCCACAGGCGATCAAAATTTGAAAATCCGATACCGAAATCATCGATAGCGATTTTGCAGCCGATCTTGCGGTAGAGGTTTACGGCATCCACCAAATGCGCTTCATCAGAGACCCCGGTTTCCAAAATTTCGACCACGATATTGCTCGGATGGACGCCGTAGAATGAGATCATATCGGCGAATACTTCCGGGTGATGCGGATCCTCAACGGCAGCTTCGGGATAGGCGTTGATAAAAATAAGGCCACGCTCGCTCTCAAGGTTTGCCAAATTCGCAAAATTTCGCATGTGCAGACCACGGCACAACCAATCGAGAAATAACTCGTCCTGATGGTTTGCCGACAATGCGAACACGGTCTCTGGGTTGATAGGCTGGCCGGTCATATTGTGCGCGCGGAGCAAGCCTTCATAGCCGACGCAGTTTTGTTCCGCCACACCGAGTATGGGCTGGAAGGCCGATGACAGCGTGAGGGTATTAAACGGGAAGGTTGTCCAGCCACGACCTCTGGGCAGGCCGGCAAAGATCCGATTGAGTCCAGAGGCCAGCGTGGTGCGCGCATCGACGTTGGTACCCGCGTTGGCAATAGCAGCGCTGTTGGATTTTGGCTTCAGTGGTTGAATGGATTTGTTGAGCATGCTCGGCATAGCGGCTTCCGCGTAATACGAATAAAAGTCACGTTTTATAAGACTGACGTAATTCTTACGGGACGCCGCTACCTGTCAATGTCAATCCGGCGTTGGATTGTTACGGTTGTAATCAAATGCCCGACACTGACCGTCCGGATTGGGTGCGGAATTGTCCGAACCTCACCGAGAACACCTCCGAACGCCGCGCCAGTGCTGGGGTTTGGAATGCAGGCTCCCGCGCGATGGGCGGGATTGGCTAAATTACCGACGATTTCAGTTGTGCAAACCTTTGTAACTTAGCCCGAACCTTGAAAATTTTCGTACGATTTTGCGTCGGGGGAAAAGTTGGGAACAACAGGACAGGGGACGGGAGGGCGGGGGACGGTGACGGGGACGGTGACGCGAGGGCGGCGCTTTCAGCCGACTGAAAATGCGTTCGCCAGCACCTCGGCCAGCTCATGCGCTTCGTAGGGCTTACGCAGAATGCGTGCGATACCCGCCTCTTGCGCCCGT
The DNA here is from genome assembly GCA_025360815.1 of Burkholderiales bacterium. GTDB lineage: Bacteria > Pseudomonadota > Gammaproteobacteria > Burkholderiales > Usitatibacteraceae > UKL13-2. The sequence goes on along the minus strand of JANYBL010000057.1, from coordinate 22,332 downwards.
AGCTCGAAGCCAAGGCCGCCATACCCGGTAATAATAAATATCGGCACTTCTGGCTTGACGGCGTGGATACGTTTGGCGAGCTCAGTCCCGGCGAGCTCGGGCATGACTTCATCGGTCAGAACCGCGTCAAACCGATCTGGCTGCCGCACAAAAGCAGCAAGAGCTTCGGCACTCGACTCGTAGCTCACGCTTTGATAACCAAGAGATGCGAGGATTTCTGCCGCCATTTCGCGCATAGGCGCTTCGTCGTCAACAAGCAAAATACACTGATCGTTACCGCGCACTACGCTGTGGGCTGTTGTTGCGGATGATGCGGATTCGCCTAGGACGGCATTCGCAGCGCCAGCATCCCGCACGCCGGACGCCGCAGCGCTAAAAATGGGGAGATACGCCGTAAAGGTCGTACCAAGCGTATTGCGGTCGGCAGTTGTTAAATGGGTGGGCCGATGGATAGATGCATGACTCTCCACATCGATCCCGCCGCCGTGCGCTTTTGCCACCGACATGGCAATCGAGAGTCCTAATCCGGTTCCTTTGCCAGTTGGCTTGGTGGTGAAAAAAGGCTCAAACATGCGACTTTTGGTCGCATCATCAATACCGGAACCCTGATCGGAAACGGCAATCGTGACGTAGTCTCCGGGCCTGAGCTGGCCTTGCAACACGACTTTGGGTGCAGTTAATCGTTGCTTATCCATGGCAATGGTTAATGCGCCAGAATCTGGCATCGCCTGTAAGCCGTTTGTCGCAAGATTCATAATGAGCTGATGTAGCTCGGTTGCGTTGCCCAACACATTTATAGCTTCGCGGCGATGCGCCGGATAGCGGCCGCGATCGCCATCCGTTTCGTTACGGTTAAACGCAATGGTATGCGGGGTAGAGCCGCGCAGTAACAAAACGATTTCATCAGTGAGATCGACAATATCAACAACTTGTTTTTTGTCCGGCGTTATGCGGCTAAACGTCAAAATTTGCGAAACCAATACCCGACCGCGCTCGCCGGCTTTCAGCACGGCATCCAGATGCCGTGCCATCGGCGTGCCGTTAGTCGCGTTGTTGCGTGCCATTTCACCGTAGCCAATGATGGATGCCAAAATATTATTAAAATCATGGGCAATGCCTCCGGCAAGCTGGCCAATCGCTTCCATCTTCTGCGCTTGGCGCAATTCAATCTCTAAGCGGCGGCGCACGGCATCTTCTTGCTTCTTATCGGTGACGTCTTTCACAAAACCAATCACGCGATGCTCGATTCGGCCATCTTCAAGTCGGGTTTTATGCGCAAACGCATTGACAGCAACGGTCACATAATCTGTTTTATGAATAGTGCTGGATGTTGGGTTGGCGGTTTTTCTATCGTCTGTTTTTTTGTAACCTATCGTGTTGTCTGCTGCCGGCGCGAGATCGCCGCGCCGGACGCGATATTCCAGCTCCGCAGCTGGCCATTCTCCCGACAATAATTTCGCCCGCGTGCCTAAAATTCGCGGCCGGTCATCCGGATGAATTCGAACAACCCAATCCCGGGGTTGGCTGATTTCGCTTTTGGCAACGCCTAGCAATCCGACAGTATCGCCAGTCCAATCAATCTGATTTGTGCGCTGTACGATTTCAAAAATCAATGTGTTTCCCGCACGCAGCGCCGCGTTATTTCGGCGTTCTAAATCAAATTTTTCACGCAGCAAAGCGGCGCGTTCCATCAGGATCGCCATCGTCACCAACAAGGCTGCAACAAAAACCAGCAGGAACTGTTGCAGCCGGAGAATCGCACCGACCGGCGTCGCGAAGCCATCCATAAACGGCCCCAACTGGTGCGATGTGAAATAAACAGCAATCGTGCTGTAAATCAATAGCGCAAACGTGGTTGCCCGTGTGCCCAAGCGAATGGCGGACCACAACAAAAATGGCAAGCCGATATAGAAATACGGCGGCGTCAGCCCGTTGATTTCCGGTGGCCGCGAATAAGCCCACCAGGTCGCTGCAGAAAGACACGCAAGCATGACCACGATTTCCGGCCACGAGTATCGCAATTGATTCATATGTTTTTCTTGCCAATGTCGCGCACAAGCCATCATCAGCGGCACCATGATCATGATGCCCAACCCGTCAGAAATTAACGTCGTCCAAAACTCTTCAACAAAATCAATATTGATCGTGACCGCAGCACCTGCTGCCGATAGCGAAGCCGCGAAGGCGTTCACCAGCACCACGCAAATCAGCAAAAAAAAACTTAAGCGACGCGCCGGTAGCCAATGCGTGGATCGCTTGCGAACGGCATTCAAAATTTCGCCTGCCATGCCAGCTTGCATTACGTTCACCAACGAACCGATCAGCACAAAATTGATCTGGTCACCATCCCGCAGCGCCGGAATGGCATAAATAGCATTCGCCAAAAAGATCCCAACCAATACCGCCAAGCGAGGCAATAACCCGCCCGCACGCCGGCTCGCGAGCATATAAATACCAAGCGCCCAACCGTCAGCAAACCAAACAGGTGACGCACTCGTTGACGCCGCAACAATGGCATTCGAAAATTGACACAGCGACACATAGCCGATGCACGCGGCAAGAAACCAGCCAGCCAACTTTGCAGGCGTAACCCAGGCTGGGGCAGCGTGGGCATTTGCGCCCGCAGCGGGTTCATGGGGGGACGTCAGCATGGCGATGCGCGCTTTCTTACTTTCGTATAAATCGTTTTGTCTGCGCTACGATAAATTTGGATCGTGCAGATGGATCGTCTCTGAGGCATTACCTTTAAAGCATTACCTTTAAAGGCAATGCTTTAAGATACTGGCACCGTCTCTAAGGCATTATCTTTAACGCGCTCCTCTTAATCGTACCGTTAGCGGTAGAACATCAGCCGGAAACTGTTGAATAGAGGGCGCTGCATACCCGCTGCTAAATACCACGTCAATTCAATATTGCGCTATGCTGATAGAAGTTTCAAGCCGTAAATGCAGTCAACAAACAACAATACACCAAGCCTACAAAGTAGGACACCAACATGCTAGCAACGGGGATTAAAACAATAGGGGCGCTCGATGGCGCAGCACATTCTCGCCGTTGACGATGATGAGTCGATTCGACATTTAATCGACGAGTATCTTTCTGAAAACGGTTATCGGGTTTCGCAGGCTGCCAATGGCCGCGAAATGCAGGCTGTGTTGGCGACCGACACGGTTGATCTCATCGTGCTCGATGTCAAAATGCCGGGCGAAGACGGCTTCACGCTTGCCCGCACCGTGCGCCAAACATCCGACGTGCCGATCATCATGCTGACCGGGCAAACGCACGAGGTGGATCGCGTACTCGGCTTGGAACTGGGCGCCGATGATTACCTCACCAAACCATTTAGCCCGCGCGAATTACTGGCACGGATCAAGGCTGTGCTGCGACGCTACGATGGTATCGGTAGCCGCGAGGCGGACAGTAAATCCGATGGTCGACCAAAGCGCGAAACTGAAATACGCACTTACCGGTTCAACGGCTGGACGCTGTCGACAGGCACACGGCGGTTAACCTCGCCAAATGACACACGGATCGAGCTAACGAATGGTGAATATGCATTACTAGTCACGTTCCTTAACGCGCCAAAGCGGATATTGTCCAGGGATCAATTATTAGAATTTAGCCGTTTGCATGATGATGTTTATGATCGATCCATTGATGTGCAAATTTTGCGCCTGCGCCGCAAAATTGAAGCCGACCCGAACGAGCCGAAGATGATTAGAACCGAGCGCGGCGCGGGGTATTTTTTTGATTCGGATGTGACGAATTAACGCTTGATTTTGCTGGCTGCGGCGGTAAATTTGCGTCCGCTAAAAATCGCCCATTTTCTGTGCGATAGTATCGCCATATCGTGTAAATGCCAGTGCAAATAAGGCTACCGACAGACTCAGGCTCGGTAGCGCGCCCGCCACCAGCAGGCGCACCGAAAATAATCACTTCTAAAAGGAGAAAAACATGGCTGCTGGTTCAAGTCAATCGCACCAATCCACCCCACAACCCACCTTTCAACCGTTTGTCCCTGCGGAATCTAGCATGGCTGAATTCACGCTGCGCGCTGTTGTCATGGGCGCGTTGCTCGGGATGATTTTTGGCGCGTCGTCGCTTTATTTGGTGTTGAAGGTTGGCTTAACGGTCAGCGCCTCTATTCCCGTCGCGGTGATTGCGATTACGCTGTTTCGCCTGATGTCGAAAGTCGGCGTAAAAGATTCCACCATTTTAGAAAACAATATTGTCCAGACCGCAGGCTCGGCTGGCGAATCCATCGCCTTCGGCTTGGGCGTGACGATGCCCGCGATTTTGATTCTGGGTTTTGATTTGGAAATTGCGCGGGTGATGTTAGTCGGCGTGTTGGGCGGCTTGCTGGGTATTTTGATGATGATTCCGCTGCGTAAAACACTCATCGTCGCCAAGCATGGCGAGCTAAAATACCCTGAAGGCACCGCCTGTGCTGAAGTGCTAAAAGTTGCTGAAGCATCCAAAACATCCGCGACGAAAAACGATGTTGCCAGCGGCGCTTCGGTCATCTTCTTGGGTTTTGCCGTGGGCTTGGCTTATAAAGCGATCAACATCGCATTCAAAGGCTGGAAAGATGTGCCGGAAAAAATCTTCGGCGCACCACTCAAAGGCGGCTCGGTCGGCGTGGAGATCTCGCCGGAATTATTGGGCGTGGGCTACATTATCGGCCCGCGTATCGCCTCAATTATGGCGGCAGGTGGCGTGATGGCTTATTTATTGTTGATCCCGCTGATCAAATTTTTTGGTGATGCGTTGTCAGTGCCGCTTGCGCCCGGTAACAAGCTGATTAGCGAGATGAGCCCGAATAATATTCGCAGCGCTTATATTTTGTATATCGGCGCGGGCGCGGTAGCAGCAGGCGGAATTGTCAGTATGGCGAAGGCGATGCCGACCATTTGGAATAGTTTAAAAAGCAGCTTCTCTAGTTTTAGTGGCGGCCTGGCGTCTGGCACCAAACGCACAGACCAAGACATCCCAATGAAATGGGTGCTGGTTGGGTGCTTGGCGATCATCATCGTGATTATGCTCGCCGCGCCGCTCAATATGAATTTGCTGGGCGCGCTGATGATTTTGGTTTTCGGTTTTTTATTTGCAACAGTGTCATCACAACTCACCGGCCAGATCGGCTCATCGAGCAATCCGATTTCCGGCATGACCGTCGCAACGCTGTTATTCACCTGCTTAATCTTCTTGCTCGTTGGCTGGACGGGCGGGCCCTATTACGTAACAGCATTATCAGTGGGCGCTATTGTCTGTATCGCTTCAAGCAACGCAGGCACGACCTCGCAGGATTTAAAAACCGGCTACTTAGTGGGCGCGACACCGCGTTTGCAGCAGTACTCAATTCTGGTGGGCGCACTTGCTTCTGCCGTCATTTTGGGTCCGATTTTATTGAAGCTTAATGACGCCGCCACGGTCTATGTTCCCGTCGCACAAATCGCGCCGGCTGGTATCACCACAGATGCCAGCACGCTGACCGAAACCGCGACCTTGCAAGGCGTGCAAGCATTAGGCGATAGCAAAACTTATCGCGTTTGGCATAAAACAGATGCAGCAACCGGCTTATCGGAAAAATACTTTGTCGATGATGCGGGCCACGCGGTGTGGCTGGTTGATCCGGGCATCAACGGTAAATACAACAAGCGCCCCGACGGCAGCGAAGTCCGCAAATACGATGCGCCTAAAGCGCTCTTGATGTCATACATCATCAAAGGCATTCTCGATCAAAAATTACCGTGGGCGCTGGTGATGTTCGGTGTCATGATCGCGCTCATTTTGGAAATGTCGGGTATCCCCTCATTGCCGTTCGCCGTTGGCGTTTATTTGCCATTGTCATCGTCGGCACCGATATTCGTTGGCGGCATGGTGCGCTGGCTGGTCGACCGCCGCCGCAACAAAATGCCCCAATACGCGAATGCCAGTGAAGAAGACCGTACCGCTGCAGGCGACCGCAGCCCCGGTGTATTGCTCTCGTCCGGCTACATTGCTGGCGGCGCATTGGCCGGCATCATCATCGCCTTTAGCGCTGGCGTGCTTACCGATTTCGACAAAGCCATGAACGACTGGGCCGTGAAGAGCAACCCATTCTTTGAAGGGCCAAATTCGGATTGGCTGTCGATGTTGCCGTATGCGTTTTTGGTTGTGTTGTTGTATTGGTTTGGGCGCGAGAAGGCGAAGTCTTAAAAGGTGAAACTCTAGTACTGGCGGGGAGTTCGGGGCATTTTTGCCGCAAGCGCTCCGCCAGAATTGGCGGTTCCACGCTAAGTATCTCCGGGAAATTATTTAACAGATGCGCCATCACGACTCTCACTTGGTCAAATAGGGTGGGTTCGTTGGATGAGGCGTTGCGCTTGATCACAACACCAACCAGCTAATCCCAATCCAGCCTTTCCCGAAACCGCTCATTTAAGAAATCGACAAACATCCGCACCTTGGCCGACAAATGACGCCGGCTTGGGTAAACAGCATAAATATTCGAGCAGCGCGGTTGATAGGCGTTAAGGATCGGCACAAGCGTACCCGCTTTGAGCGCTTTGCTTGCAGAAAAATTGGGTTCGAGCACGATGCCGATGTCTTGCTCGGCAATCGCCAACAACATTTCGCCGTTGTTCGCTTCGACCGAGCCTTTGATCAGCACATCAATCGCACCACCGTTTTTATCTTCAAAAAACCAATGATGCTTGGTGGCTAAATACGCATAGGCAAGACAATTGTGGCCGGCCAAATCGTGTGGATGTTGTGGCGTGCCATGACGCTTTAAATAAGCTGGCGAGGCGCAGCAAACGAGGCGCATTTCACCGATTTTTCGGGCGACTAAATTTGAGTTGCCTGCTTCGCCAATCCGCACCGCGAGATCAAGCCCTTCATCGACCAGATCGACAAACCGATCCGATAGCGACACATCAAAATGCGCCTCAGGGTAACGCTGCTGAAATGCGCCAATGGCGGGTGCCAGATAGCGTATGCCGAAGTTGATCGAGCAGGTGAGCTTAATCACGCCGCGCGGTTCAGCCGTTGAGGAGGTGGCAAGCGATTCGGCTTCTTCCAAATCGGACAGCAACTGTATGCAGCGCTCAAAAAACGCCTGGCCACTCTCGGTGAGCGAAAGCTTGCGGGTGGTACGGTTGAGAAGCCGCGCGTTGAGGTGTGCTTCCAAATCGGCCACATGGCGCGAAACGGCGGAGGTAGAGAGATTTAGCCGATCCGCCGCACGGGCAAAACTGCCCTGCTCCACAACGCTGGTGAAAACGGACATTGCAGTAAATTTATCCATTCATTTTTTGCAGGATCGTTATAGCGGAGTCTTATTATCCTGTTTTTTGGGATAATTTATTGCAAGCCGCTTACTTTATCCCTATTGCCAACTGCTTCATAGTTCGCTGGTTGCATCTCACCCTATTTTTAGTCAACAACGAAAGGCAAATCATGAAACTCTATTACTCCGCCGCATCTTGCTCGCTCGCATCCAATATCGCCTTGCATGAAGCCGGCATTGCTTACGAACTGACCAAAGTCGATTTGCAGGCGCATAAAACGGAAGACGGCGCGGACTTTTACGCAATTCACGATAAGGGTTATGTACCTTACCTCGTGCTTGATAACGGCCAAGGCTTGTCTGAAGGTGCTGCGATTTTGCAATACATCGCCGATCAAAAGCCAGCCTCCCATTTGGCACCAGCCGCCGGCACCATGGAACGCTATCGCCTGCAAGAGTGGCTCACCTACATTAATTCCGAAGTGCACAAACCAATGGGCAGCATGTTCAACCCGAAAATAAATGCGGAAACGAAGGAACAAACGATTGCCGCTGTGGGCAAAAAGCTGGATTGGCTGACCAAAAAATTAGACGCCAAGCAATATCTGATGGGCGATACTTTTACAGTTGCCGATGGCTATTTGTTTACGGTGCTGAACTGGGGTCAATGGGTTGGCGTGGATATCGCCAAATGGCCCGTGTTAGCTGGGTTTATGGCGCGTGTCTCAGCGCGTCCGCAGGTACAAGAGGCGTTGAAAAAGGTTGGTCTCGTTAAGTAATTTTTAGAAAGTAAAACCATGTTGCCCACACTATTTTTATCCCACGGCTCACCCATGCACGCGCTTGATGCGGGTGCTGCGGGCGCGGTGTGGGCGGCATTGGCGCAATCGCTTTCCAAACCGTCTGCTGTGCTGATGGTAACGGCGCATTGGGAAACCAATTTGCCGATGTTATCGGGCAACCCCCGCCCTTCAATGATTTATGACTTTGGCGGATTTCCCGAAGCGCTCTATCGCATTAAATATGCCGCGCCCGGCGCGCCCGACATCGCGGTGCGAGCTGCAGCAATATTAAAAACCGCCGGTATCACGGCTGCCGTTGATGGCTGTCGCGGCATCGATCACGGCGCTTGGGTGCCACTTCTCAAAATGTATCCCGATGCAGATGTGCCGGTTTTGCAACTGTCCGTGCAGCCGTCGCTCGGCACGGCGCATCATTATCGAGTTGGGCAGGCGTTACAGGCGCTGCGAAATGAAAACGTTTTGATCGTAGGCTCCGGACACCTCACGCACAATTTGCGGGATTGGTCCCCTCCCTCCAGGGGTCTCGATCGAGAAAGCCCCACCAGCGCTGGAGTTTCAGACGTTTTAGGCTACGCGCAGCAATTTCAAACATGGATGTTGGAGCACATCATGGCGCACGATATTGATTCACTGTTGGCCTATCGCGAGCACGCGCCACATGCCGCGCGGGCACATCCGAGTGATGAGCATTTACTGCCGCTATTTGTAGCGCTGGGCGCGGCCGGCAAAGACTATGCGGCAGAACGCATGTTTGCTGGGTTTGAAGGCGGTGCGCTGGCAATGGACGCCTTCAGATTCGACTAATTGCAGTTTGATTTATTTTTTCAGAATGACTCATTACCGAGAACGGCATTTTTATGCCAAGTAACATCGTTAACAAATCAGCGAATATTGCCGCCGACCTTTCGAAAAAACACACCTCGCGTTTTGCAGGTTACGACGCAAATTGTTGCTACTCGCGCGATCGCGATTATAAAAATTAGAACTTTCGTTTCGCTTACGCATCGTAATCCACCCTAAAATATATTATTTGGGATACGCCAGAGAAGTAGGGTAAGGCAAGTAGCGTTGAATGACCGCAGTTGGCCTTCTTGTGGTCATAGGGCTTTCTCGGGAGCGGACAATCATTCCCGGCGAAGCAATCAATATCGACCTTTATTGCGCAATGTTAGTGCCCGGCAGAATCTGGCTAACGACCGAGCGGTGGCCCTAATAACAATCTCAAATGAGGCTTGATTCATGACCGCAGATTCATTTGTGTTCCCGCTTGTAGAAGTCGTCCACGATTCAAGTGTAGACGGCACGTTGGCTACGCTTGTCGATCCACCGGGCAGAAAACCAGGGTCAAGGCTTGTTAAGCTTTCAGCTTAGTAAAACCAATTGGACGAAAAAGCCAAAGGGCACGTTCAACATACAATCGATCAACCCCGATCAAACTGCAAACGATGCAGGCTGGCATAAAGCCCACCTTGCGAAATCAGCTCGCGATGGGGTCCCAATTCCACAATCTTACCTTGCTCCATCACCACAATCCGATCCGCGTTTTCAATTGTTGATAAGCGGTGCGCCACCACAATCGTCGTGCGGCCCTTCATGAGGGTTTCTAATGCGGTTTGCACAGCGCGCTCGGATTCGGAATCGAGTGCAGACGTGGCCTCATCTAGCAATAGAATCGGCGCGTTCTTTAGAAGTGCACGCGCAATCGCCATGCGCTGACGTTGGCCGCCGGATAGCCTAGAGCCATTCTCACCTATTTGCGTTTCAAATCCTTGCGGGAGCGCGGTGATGAAATCCAAGCAATTGGCGGCACGGGCGGCTTCTGTGATTTCCGCAATACTTGCTGCGCCAGTATTTTCGGAGCCCCGTCCATAGGCGATATTGGCCGCAACGGTGTCGTTAAACAGAATCACCTCTTGGCTCACCAGCGCAATTTGGCTGCGCAAATCAATAAGCCTGATGTTTTCCAGCGGGTGGTCGTCCACATAAATCGTGCCGCTTGTTGGTGCAAAAAATCGCGGTATTAAATTCACGAAACTGGTTTTGCCGCCCCCAGACGGGCCAACCAGCGCAATGGTTTCACCGGCACGAATCTCCAGCGACACCTTGTCCAGAGCGGGTGTGGGTTGGTTGCGATATTGCATGGTGACGCGATCAAAACGAATGCGGCCATCGGCGCGTTTAAGGGCGACTGTGCCGTGATCCACTTCGGGGCTGGCATCAATCAATTCAAACACACTCTCGGCTGAGGCCAGCCCTTTTTGCAAGCGTTCACTCACGCTCGCCAATCCTTTGATCTGCGGTACCAGCGCGGCCGATGACACAATAAATGCGACAAAGTCTTCCACTGGCATGGCCGCACCGAGGGTTTTGCTCGCCGCTAAATAGACGATGACCGCAATGGCCGACGCCACCACGATATGCGTAAATGGGGTTGCTGCTGCAGCCGCCGCGCTGTGCTTCATGCTGAGTTTGCGAATACGATTTGCGGCCTCATCAAAGCGCTTGGCCTCATATTGCTCGCCCCCAAAAATCTTGATCACTTTCTGGCCACGAATCGATTCTTCCAACACATCCGTGATACCCGCACTCGCCACTTGATGTTGACGGCTGATCAGGCGCAAACGTTTACCAAACGCACCGATGATCACGGCGAGCAACGGAATCGTGGCAAACAATATGAGCGTGAGCTTCCAGTTCAGCACAAACATGGTGCCCAAAAGCACGACAAGCGTGGTGCCGCCGCGCACCATCGCGTTGAGCGCCGTGGTGGACGCGTCTTGCAGGCCGATGACATCGTTGGTCACTTTTGAAAGCAATGTACCGATGGTGCTTTGATCAAAATAGGGCGCGGGCAAGCGAATCAAGCGCTCAAACATTTGATTGCGAAAATCCAAGATAACTTTATTGCCCACCCACTGCATGCCGTAACCCGCAACAAAATGCGAGAGGCCGCTCAGCAAAAAAATGACCACAATGCCAACCGCCGCTAGCGCCGCGTGCGTGCTTTTGCCTTCGACAAACAAAGTGCCCAGCATGTTTTTTAAAAACCACGCGAACGAACCCTCGACCGCGCCGCCAACGGCCATTGCCACCACGCTACCGATGAATGCCCATTTGTAGGGTTTAACATAACCGAGCAATCGCTTATATAGCTGCTTGTCTTGGGCGAGATCGCTCGTTGGCTCAATAGTGGACGACATCAGGTTTGCTCGATTCTTTAAAAAAAATACAGCTAATCTGTTATTTTACAAGCCAATGGCTGGTAAACAACTGGGTCGCGTTTATCGGCCTGCCAGCAATTTTCGATATAGCGCGATATATTGATCTGCCATTGTTTGCGGGGAAAATGTTAGCGCGGTCGCACGGGCGGCAATGGACATCGCGGCGCGGGTAGTGGATGAAACCGATTGTTCAATCGCACGACTGATTGCCGTCACATCGAGCGCATCCGTAACGTAACCGTTCACGCCTTCAACAATCAGCTCAGCGGCACCGGCCGTGGTGCTCGCCACCACCGGCAACCCACAGGCCATCGCCTCAAGAAACACCAAACCAAATGGCTCATAAATGGTCGGCAACACGAAAACATCCGCCATTGCGTAGTATGGACGCGTATCGGCCACGCCACCGGCGAAATGCACGCGGTGCTGAAGGCCGAGTTTTTGTGCCAATGCCGTATAGCGCGCGCTGTGTTTGTCTTTGCCGACTACCACCCCATAAGCATCTTCACACAACGACAGTGCGTGTAAAAATGTGGCGAGCCCTTTCCGCTCAAAGCCAGACCCGACGAACACCGCGACCGGCGCATCAAGCGGGATAGAATATTTTTGTCGCGTCGGAACGCGAAATGTGTCGCGCAATGCTGGCGAAAATTTTTCCGTATCCATACCGCTATAAATCACATGCAACTTGACGGGATCGATATCGACGTGGCGCAGGATATCGTTTTTCACCATCTCGGAAATACAAATCGCGGCCTTAAATTGCGGTGACAAATACATCGCCCGTTCGGACGCCAGCACAAACCGGTGACGCGGATTAATGGCAATACCAAATTTTCGTACGCGACCTGTAATCCGGCCGCGTTGCCGCAACCATTCGGCATGTACACCATCAACCGCATGATAAATATCGCAACCAGCAAACCGTTCATAGGATTGCACAAGATCAAATGGCGCGGCGGCCAACGCCTGGCGCACTGCATCGGCAAAACCCCGATCACGCCCGATCGAGGTGATGTAGCACGGGTTCACGATTCGGTGCGACAGCGTGGCCGATGCCTGAGGCGGCCATTCGCGCGTAAAGAGTGTCGGTTGAACCGCCAAATCACTACCGGTCAACGCCGCCACGGCATCGTTTAAAAAACGCTCTGCACCACCATAGGGATTGTATTTGGCTCGTATGAGCGCCAATTTCATCGGGCTAGTTTCATTTTAGAAACTTCGGCAACATCATCAAGCGGTAACTTCCGTTGCCAGCAACTCATTTAATGCCGCCAACACCTGCGAAACCGGTAGCTCCGTCAGACATTCGCTGACTTTCGAGCCGCCGCAACCGTCATTGCCGCAGGGGCGGCAAGTGTGGCGCGGGTCTTGGGATGCAACGATACGGTGCACCACGCCCCACGGCCCCCAATGCGCCTCGCCCGACGGGCCAAACAGCGCAACCGTCGGCGTTTGCATGGCGGCGGCCATGTGCATGGGCGCCGAATCAACACCGACAAAGGCGCGGGCTTGCCTCGTTAGTGCCGCCAGCTCTTTGAGCGATAGCGAGCCGGTCAAATCCACCACCGGCGCTTTTAACTCAGTCTTAATGGCGGCAATCATGGCGCGTTCGTCCTGAGTGGGGGCGGCAGTCAACACCACCTTAAATCCACCACGACCCAATTCCAAAATGAGCGCGGCAAATCGTTCGGCCGGCCAGGTTTTAAAAAACCAGCGCGAGGTGGGATGAATATGAATAAATTTTTTTGCTTCCACGCCGTGTTTGGTCATCAGCGCAGCAACTTTTTCATCGGCAGCCTTGCCCGGCACAAGCACTAGTTTTTTCTCCTGCATCCCAGGGTAAACACCGATTCGCCGCAGCGCGTCGAGGTTACTTTCAACGGTATGGCGAAACGTCGCGCGAGGCGAAGGATAGGTATGGGTAAAGCTCGATTTCCACCATTTGGAATCACGGCCTTCATTAATGCCCATCGCGCGTTGTGCAACCGAATATCGGGGCTTTAGCATCCGCGTCAGCCACGCGCCACGCGGGTGCTCCGTCAAATGCAGCACCAAATCATAGCGACGCATCCGCAATTGTTTGAGCAGTTTCCATTCCCGCGCCCCTTGCGCAAACACGTTAAGGTTTTTCCACTCTCGATCAATCGTAAAAACCTCTGAAACGGCTGGGTGTTCAGTCAGCATCTCGCGCGTATCGTGATAAACCAGCGCATCAATCTCGATCGACGGCGCATGGTTTTTGAGCACCTGGAAAACCGGCGAGGTCAGCAACACATCGCCGTGGTGGCGCAGCTTTACGACAAGCGCGCGTTTGATTTGTGAGAGGTCGGCGGCATCAGGAGTCATGTCGAGAAGATAACAGAATTTCACGCTCCCGAGATTGAAATATGAATGGCTCATGCTCATAAAATGCACTGCAACTGAAAGGCGATATGTCTCGAAACACCGCGCCATTGCTAGTGTTTCGGCACTTAATGGCAAGGTGTTGCAGAAGTGATACAGTCGTGTTCTGTTCAAGGTTTTGCCCGCGCTCATTTCCAAAAACTAATCTCACAAGGATAGTCGTCATGAATTTTCCATCATTTTTGCGTACGCTTTTATATATGGTTTTGCGCCTGATTTTAATTGCGCTCGGCATCAATGCAATGGCCGCAACCGCTGCCGAATTGGGCTATTTCCGCCAGCCCAGCATTTCGGGCGACACCATTGTTTTTGTCGCTGAAGGAGATTTATGGCGCATGTCGGCATCTGCCTCGCCGACAACGGCACAGCGCTTAACCACCCATTCGGCTGAAGAATCAAACCCCGCGATTTCACCTGACGGAAAATGGGTTGCGTTCACGGGCCGCTACGAAGGGCCAGCCGAGGTATATGTGATGCCCATTACAGGCGGCGCACCAACGCGCCTGACTTATGAAGGCGACACCGCTCGCGTGCAGGGCTGGACAGCTGATAACAAAATAATTTACGCGACCGCACGTTACTCGGGCAAACCGACGACCCGGCTCTACGTTGTCGATATGACAACGCATTTCAGCACAGCGATTCCGCTCGCCGACGCAGCGGAAGGCTGCTTTAACAACAATGCGCTATTTTTTGCGCGGCATCCATTGGCATCAGACAACGTCAAACACTACATTGGTGGATTGGCGCAGAAAATTTGGCGATTTGATGTCGGCACGGCTAGTAAACCGGCAGCAGAAGCAACGCTGCTGACGGGCGATTACAAAGGGACGAGCCGCCAACCGATGTGCGACAACAGTCGCAATCGTGTCTATTTTCTATCTGACCGTGATGGCACGTTCAATCTCTGGTCAATGGATTTGGCTGGTCGGGACCTGAGGCAACACACCAAACACAAAGATTTCGATATTCGCGGTGCGTCGATTTCAGCCGACGGCAAATCAATCGCCTACCAGCGTGGCGCCGATGTTTATGTGCTCGATACCGCCACCAACGCAGACCGAAAATTGGTCATTACACTGCAATCCGATTTTGAGCACACCCGCAGCCGCTGGATAAAAACTCCATGGGATTTTGTTACCGATGTGGAGCCTTCGCCGACCGGCGACAAGGTCGTCATTACCGCTCGTGGGCAAATTTTCGCAGCGCCAGTTGGGCTCGGGCGACGTGTCGAAGTGACGCGGGCGAGCGAGGTACGGGCACGCCACGCCACCTTCTCATCCGATGGCAAATCGGTGTTTGCATTCGCTGACACCTCAGGCGAAATGGAGCTCTGGCGTTACTCTGCAAACGGTGCTGGTTCCGGCAAGCAGCTTACACAAAGCGCCAGCGTGCTCCGTCGCCACGCAACGCCTTCGCCTGACGGCAAGTGGATTGCGCATACCAATAATCGCAACACCCTATTTTTGCTCAATATCGCCAGCGGTGAAGACAAGCAAATTGATCGTAACAACGACGCCGCGTTTGACCGCCTCGTCTGGTCAACCGATAGCCGCTGGCTCGCTTTCAGCAAAACAGGGGCCAATCAATTCGACGCGCTGCATGTGATCGAAATCGCCACACTCAAACGCACGCAAATCACGAGTGATCGCTACGATGCGCTTGATGCTGCCTTTAGCCCTGATGGAAAGTGGCTTTATTTTTTATCGAACCGTAATTTGCAATCCGTCGTCGGCTCGCCTTGGGGGCAGCGCAATCCAGAGCCTTATTTCGATCGTCAAATAAAAATTTATGCCTATGCGCTCGACCCGCTAGCGCGTTGGCCGTTCTTGCCTAAAGATGAATTGCAGAAACCAGAGCCTGAGAAAAAAACGGATTCGGCAACGGCATCAGTTTCAACCACGACCGCCTCTTCTACAGGCGGCGCTGCAACTGTCACCACCACCGCGACGGCTAAAGTTGATGCGAAAGAGACTGGTACAGGCAAAGATGCCGCCGCCATTAAAGTCTCACCACTCGTCCTTGAAGGCATTGCCGAGCGTTTGTATGAAGTGCCGATTCCGGCTGGCAACTACAGCGATCTGTCTACCGATGGCAAGCGTCTTTATGTGGCTGTTGCCGAGGCAACGCTTGAGCGCAAACGATCACTGCGTTCGGTCGCAATTGAAGCGGCGAGTACGACGCCCGCAACACTCGATGTGTTTTTCGATGAAATCCGCAGCTATCAATTAACCCAGGATCGCAAAAAGATTTTCATCCGACGCGCAAATGAATTATTTGTCTTTGATGTGGGTAAAGCCGCCCCGCCGCCGCCAGATCAAGGAAAGTCAGCCGTGAACCTGCGTGACTGGACTTTCCCTGTCGATCCACGCGAAGAGTGGAAGCAAATGTACGTGGACGCTTGGCGGATGCACCGCGATTATTTTTACGACAAAAATATGCACGGCGCTGATTGGCCGAAAGTCCGCGCCAAATACCAACCGCTGATGGATCGGGTGACTGATCGTGCCGAAGTCAACGATGTCTTGTCGCAAATGATTTCGGAAGTGTCGGCGCTGCACAGCCAAGTCGGTGCAAACGACATTCGGCGTGGCGCAGATACCATTGATGTTTCAAGCTTGGGCGCTGAGTTTGAAAAAACGCCGCAGGGGTTTCGCGTAACGAAAATTTTTGGCGGCGATCCCGAATTGCTCGAGGAGCGCAGCCCCTTGGCGAGGCCTGAAGTCGGCATCAAAGTGGGCGCGATTATCACCTCGATAAATGGCCTAAATGCCGCGCCAGTAGCCAATCTTGGCGAATTGCTGCGCAACCAGACGCAGAAGCAGGTGTTGATGACGGTTTTGGAAACGAACAGCAAAACCCGAGATGTCATCGTCACGCCGACCGACCCGCGCCGTGAGCGTGAGCTGCGCTATCTCACCTGGGAGCGTGAGCGCAACGCCAAGGTGGAGGCCGCATCGGCGACACGTATCGGCTATGTGCATTTGCAAGCCATGGGGCCAAACGATATTGCTCGGTGGGTGCGGGAGTTTTATCCGGTGTTTGCACGCGAAGGTTTGATTATCGATTTGCGCGGCAACAATGGCGGCTCGATTGACAGCTGGATTATCGAAAAACTTCAGCGCCGCGCATGGCATTTTTGGCAGGGTCGCAATGACGAGCCGCCGGGAACAAACCAGCAGTTAGCCTTCCGGGGTCATGTCGTGGCGCTCATTGATGCCGATACCTACTCGGACGGCGAGACCATGGCGCAAGGCTTGAAGCGGCTCGGCATCGCCCCCCTGATCGGCATGACAACGGCTGGTGCGGGCATTTGGTTATCGGATCAAAATCGGTTGCGCGATAACGGCATCGCCCGCGCAGCAGAGTTTGGCTCGTTTGTTGATGACGGCAAAGAGCATGCATGGATTACCGAAGGTGTCGGGGTTGCGCCGGATGTGCGCGTTGATAACTTGCCCCATGCCACCTTCAACGGTAGCGATGCGCAGCTTGATGCGGCGATTGCCTATTTGCTGGACAAGATGACGAAAGAGCCAATGCGCAAGATTGATCCGCCGGCTTATCCAGTGACGGTAAAGTAGATCGGCCGACTGAAAATCGTCATCCCGGCGGGCTTACGGCGTTACGTTCCCCGCTGAAATGACGATTTTGCGTATTGGTTAGCGCCTTTGCTGGCTTTTGGTAACCTGAGATCGCTTTAGCGAGCCTAAAACGCCGCCGCCCGAACCGTTACAAACACCGCGCGGCCCGGCTGGTTGTAACCGCGCGCCAGCGTGTAATCTCGGTTTGCCAGATTGGTCGTGTTGACATCAACCGTCCATGTTTTATTGACCTGATAACGCACATTTGCACCGAGCAACGCATAGCCGCTCATTTTGGCCGCCGCAGATTCGCTAGCTGATTCAAACCGCGCGCCGCTGGTCGTCACATCGGCGCCAAACGACCATGCCCCGAACGAACGCGACAGGCCAACATGGCCAAACTGCTTCGCCCTCGTGCGAAGCTGCTTGTTGCTGTCGGCATCAATTGGCTTTTGCACAGTGAGCGCGGCGTTGAAATTGAAACCAAAAACCGTCGCGCCACCATTGAACTCCCAGCCTTTGATGCGGGCACGACGAATGTTTTGTGGCTTATTGGTTACAAAATCATAAAGGATTAGGTCGTCAATTTTATTATCAAAGTAGGCAACGTTCGCACGCACATCTTGATCGGCAAATTTAAAGCCACCCTCTTTTTGTTCGCCACGTTCTGGCAGCAACTTCGGATTGGAAAAGCCTGGATAGTACAAATCATTAAAACTTGGCGCGCGAAAGGCTCGGCCGCCGCGTGCGTACAGCAACGCGTGTGGTGCCAGCTGAATCCCGTAAGAAGCGCTGCCGGTGTTGCGGCTACCAAATTGCTTCTCCTCATCGCGGCGGATAGTGAATTCAAATTGGTTTGCGTCCAAGCGTTCGAGATAGCTGGCGAAGATTGCGTTGGTCGTGCGCTTCTTGGAATCATAATCGGTTGTTGACGATACTTTTTCCTCACGCCACTCCACGCCCGCGCCCATGCTGCCGGCTAATGTCTTAAATTCGTTCGACCAAACCGCTTGATTCTGCGCAGTCTTAAACGTGCCCGGATAAGCCGAGGTGATGCGAATATCATCGGTGGTTTGGCCGATACGGAAATTCGATTTCCAATCCGGTGCGAAATTGTTCTCCGAAACCAGCAGCAGGCCTGACAAGATTTGTTTGTTCGACGGATCACCGGGTACGCCATCATCGTATTTCACACGGCCAACTGATTGCCAAGCTGAGGCTGTAATCGTTTCGCCTTGCCAGAGCGTTTGCGAAATTTTGACCAACACATTCGCATTGCTATACGGATCACGATCTGGGTTGTAGCTGTATGGCCCGGCCAGTGAGTTGGTTGCCGATCGCGCGTTGACTTCTCGATAGCCCGCGTTGATGGTGAAGGATGTTTTATCGTCGGTGGTGGTAAATCCAGCGCTCACGACGCGCGCCGAATTAGAGCCTACTCCTACCTCGGCTGTAAGCTGCGGCTTCGATGCGACTCGGGTAAAAATCTGGATCACACCGCCGATGGCATCCGAGCCGTAAACACCCGAAAGCGGGCCTTTGACGATCTCTATCCGCTCAATCAAATCGAGTGGAATATTCTCAAACGCGGCGCCACCAGCGGTTGAGGAGCCGAGTCTTAAGCCGTCCACCAACACCAAGGTGTGCTGGCTGTTCGCGCCGCGAATGAATACACCTGATGGCTGACCGGCACCGCCGGTTGCGCGGATTTCAACACCGGCTTTGCGTTGCAACAGTTCAGTCAAATTCAGGCCGCCGACTGCCTCAATATCGGCGCGGGTAATGACGGCGATTTGCGCGAGTGTGCTGTCGGCATCTTGGGGCGTTCGGTTTGCGGTAACAACGAGGTTGTTTAGAGTTGCAGCCGTAGCGGATGGGGCTGTTTGTGCAGATAGATTTGTGGCAAACAGTGTGGAAATCGCGAGGGGCAGGATGGTCTGATGACACTTACAACGGGAGCGTATGGTGCAAAGGTTAGCGACGGATAGGTTTTTCATAAAAGATTTTCATAAAAGTGGCAAGCGTCCCCGCACGCCACATGAGTATTAATGCATCGCGATTGCAGTTGAATGCAGCGCTGTGCACACCGTCATGCGCATTTTCAAACTGCTTTAAAACTGCCTTAAACTAGCAATACGCATGGTGCGAGGCCGGTATCCGGACTGATGGGCGGCGACAGTGTTAAAAAGTGCACCATAAAAAACATGCGCCAAATGATCACTATCGCTTTTGATGCGCCCTTCCCAGATAGATTCATCCAGTGGATCGCACATCAACATACCCAATCACCGTTGCGGGGGCAGTGCGTGAATTTTTTTGCTGCTGCGGGCGGCTATTGTTGACCGTTGTTGCCGACCAGTTACCGCTGCAAAATCACACGCTTCCCGTTTAACTTGAGCCGCAAAACGCAGCTACTCAAGCACCTTACACAACAAAGATTATACCGCTTGAGTTGCGCCAACGCTCTGACCGCATTTTTGCGCTACCCTGTTTGCCTCATTGCTTTAATGATCATTAGCGCATTTCAATTTTTTGTTGGAGATAAAATGTTTATTTTTTCTACCCCGCGTTCGGCTTTGCACCAAGCATTGCATCAAGGTTTGTATTTGGTTTTATCGTTGGTTGCACTGAGCGCACCGACTTTTGCGTCGTCCGCGGCTGCTGATCCGGAAGCCGAGAAAGCGAAGCCCAAGTGGGATGTGAACAAGCCACCCGGCGCATCCGCCACAGTTAAAATCGATACCCGCACCGGCACTTGGATGACGGTGGATGTGAGCCCGGACGGCAAACAAATTGTGTTTGATTTGCTCGGCGATTTATATCTGTTACCGATTGCCGGTGGTGAAGCCAAAGCGCTGACACATTCGATGGCGTGGGAAATGCAAGCCCGGTTTTCGCCCGACGGCAAGAAACTGACTTACATGTCCGACGCAGGCGGCGGCGACAATATTTGGACAATGAATGTCGATGGTACCGATGCGCGAGAAATCAGCAAAGAAAAAATCCGCATGATGAATAACCCCGTTTGGCATCCGAACGGGCAGTACATTGCGGCGCGCAAACATTACGCCGGCACACGCTCACTAGGTTCTGGCGAAATTTGGCTCTTCCATGCGGGCGCAGCCAGCGCAGGCGTGCAACTAAACGAGAAACCGAATTGGCAAAAGGATTTGGGCGAGCCCGCCTTCTCCCCCGATGGTCGTTATGTGTATTACTCGCAAGACACCACGCCGGGCAAAAATTTTGAATACAACAAAGATTCCAACAAGCAGATCTACCAAATTTTCCGCCACGACTTGCAGGACGGTAAAACCAAAGCATTGGTCAGCGGTGCAGGTGGCGCGGTGCGTCCTACGCCTTCGCCCGATGGAAAATATTTGGCGTTTGTGCGACGGGTGCGCAACCAGTCAACCCTGTTTTTGAAAGATCTTCAAACCGGCATTGAAACGGTTGCTTGGTCGGGCCTAGAACGGGATATGCAGGAGGCGTGGGCGATTCAAGGCGTATATCCAGCATTTGCATGGATGCCCGGTGGCAAGGAAATTGTGGTGTGGGCGCAGGGAAAAATTTGGCGGGTTGATCCATTTTTGGACAAAGCGGAAAGCAAAAATGCCGCGAAGGAAATACCTTTCCATGTCACTGATACACGCGAGATCCGTGAGGCCGTGCGCTTTGAAACCAAGGTCGCGCCCGATAGCTTCGATGTACACCAATTGCGTTGGGTGCGTGTTTCACCGGCCGGTGACAAGGTAATTTATTCGGCATTGGGGCATTTGTATGTTCGCGCAATGCCCGAGGGGAAATTGGAAAATAAACCGCAGCGTTTAACGAAGTCGGATGATCGTTTTGAATTATTTCCGTCGTTCTCGCGCGATGGAAAATCAATCGTCTTCACGACGTGGGATGACGCAAAGCTTGGCTCGGTACGAACCCTTGATCTCGCCAGCGGAAAGGAAACAGTGCTGACCCGCGAACCGGGCAAATATCTCTCGCCGAGCTTCTCACCAGACGGTAGACAAGTCGTGTTCATGAAGGCGCGCGGTGGCTATTTGACAACACCGTGGTACGGTATTGAAACCGGCATATTTTCGGTGCCAACTGACGCGAAAGCCGCACCCCGCCTTGTGGTTGAAGATGGTAGCGATCCCCTGTTTGGGGCGGATAACGACCATATCTACGTCACCCGTCAGAACACCACCGGCGAGGTGGATTGGACGATGCAACTGGTGCGCGTGAAGTTAGATAAATCAGCCGAGCATGTCGTGGTGAAGGGGGATTTCACCAGCGATTTTGCGCTCTCGCCCGATGGTGCATGGCTTGCGTTCGAAGAGCGGTTCCACACCTACGTGATGCCATTGCCGCAGGCTGGCAAGACGATTTCTATCGGCCCGAAAGCGGAAGCGCTGCCGGTGAAACAGCTCGATGTGAATGCCGGCAAGTATGTGCATTTTTCGGGTGATAGCAAAACCGTTTATTTTTCATTGGGCAATGCGCTCTTTACCCGACCTTTGCGGGACGCATTCACCTTCACATCAACCACGGTTAAGGACGCAAAAGACCTCCCTAAAATGGCCGAGAATGGCGTAAACATTGGCTTTGCAGCCAATGCGGACAAACCCGCCGCCACGATGGTCATCAATGGCGCAAGGGTTGTCACGATGAAGGGCGATGAAGTGATTGATAACGCGCGCATCGTCGTCAAGGGCAATCGCATCACCGCCATTGGCAAGCTGGCCGATGTGATCGCACCGGCAGGTGCAACGGTAATCGATGCGGTTGGCAAAACCATCATCCCCGGATTGGTCGATGTGCATTGGCATGGCGGTATGGCAGAAGATGAAATTATTCCGCAGCAAAGTTGGATCAACTATGCATCGCTTGCGTTTGGCGTGACGACGATTCACGATCCATCAAACAACACCTCCGATATTTTTACGCAAAGCGAGTTGCAGCGTGCCGGGCTGGTGGTGGGGCCGCGTATTTATTCGACTGGCACGATTCTGTATGGCGCAAAGGCGAACATGAGTGCAGTGGTCGATAGCTTGGACGAC
>JANYBL010000022.1 GCA_025360815.1 Burkholderiales bacterium | reverse complement strand
TGCCGCGAACAGGGCAGCACGCTTATTATCGCCACCCATGATCGCGACATCGCCGCGATGATGGACGCTGTGTTTGATATGGCGAATGGCAAGATTATTGAAAGGGTGCTGGAAACCCCTATTGAAACCCCAGTTTCAACCCCGACTGCAACCCCAGTTGAGCGCAGCAGCCATGGCGGGGATAGTTTGCCGTGATGAACCCGATTCCACTGGCGATCACCGAGTTGCGCCGGCATCTGCTGGGTGCGGTGGCGATTGTGTTGCTGATCGCGGTTGCAGTGGCGTTTGGCATTGCCGTGACATCCAGCGAGCGTGCATTGCGTGAATCGAGCGCGCGGGCGGCAGACCGGTTTGATCTCATCATCGGCGCGCCGGGGAGCGCCACGCAGTTGGTGCTGACCACGGTTTACCTGCAAGCTGCGGCAATACCGTTGATTGCGCCCGACGTGCTGCCGCGCATCTTGGCGGATTTAACGGCTGATAAAGGCGTGGCTTATGCCGCGCCCGTTGCAGTCGGTGATTCGTTTGGCGCTGCTCCGATCGTCGGAACTACCTGCGATTTTGTGATTGACGGCGGGCGAATGAAGCTCACGGATGGTCGCAATTTTGCCAACAAAAGCGAAGCCGTGCTCGGCGCGAATGTCGATCTTAAAATAGGCGCGACCTTTCAAGCGGCACACGGCAGCGCTGCCGAACAATTGACTGACGCGCACACGCATAGCTTTCGGTTTACGGTAGTCGGGCGCTTGCCGAAGACCGGCACCGCGTGGGATAACGCGATTCTGGTGCCTATCGAAACGATCTGGGGCATTCACGCCGGGGCGCGCCTTGCGTCAAGTCAGGGCGAGGCGCTCGGGCCACCTCGGGCTTCTGACGCAGTCAATGGCGTTCCCGCAATCGTGGTGCGCGTGAAATCGCCGGGCGATGCTTATCGGCTGCGGGGCATCTATCGTGGGATAGTTGCCGATAGCGGGAACGAAAGGAACGGTACACGCGGCACGAACGGAAGGAACGGCACGATGGCGATCTTTCCTGCCGAGGTGTTAGTCGAGCTTTATGCGTTGATTGGCGATATGCGCAAGGTCATGACCACCATGTCGCTTGCAACCCAAGGTATTGCGTTGCTGGCGGTGTTGTTGGTGATGATTTCCGCCCTAAGTGTCAGGCAGCAAACCATCGCCGTGCTGCGTGCGATGGGCGCGCCCAAGCGCTATATTTTTGCCATGATTTGGCTGCAAGGCTTTATGCTAATCGGCCTGGGAGCCGCTCTGGGACTGGGGTTCGGCTGGGTCGGTAGTGCCGCGCTGGTGAAAATATTTGCAGCCGATATTGGCTTGGCGATCATACCGACGATCGGCACGGATGAATTTTTAATGGCGGCAACCGTCTTGGTTGCAGGCTCCATATTGGCTATGATTCCCACCGCCATTTTGTGGCGCGAAAATATTGCGCAGAAGTTACGGAATTAAGAATCAGTACACCAAAAAATATTCCGTAAGGTGGGCAGCAAGCAGAGCGAAGTGTGCCGACGCGGTCACCGGCGGTAGGGACCGGTATTGGGAAACCGAACCCTAACTAACCAGCCAGCCAGTCGACCAACTAACCGCCGTCAAAAAATTAAGGCCGCTTCCACTCCGGATTATTCTCCCGCAACTCATGCTGCTGCTCAATCAGCGCCTGATAAAACGCCAGTCGCGTCGGGTTGATTTTTTTATCTGCGGCGGCGGCGATCACTGCACAACCCGGCTCGCGAACATGCACGCAATTGCCATATTTGCAGGTGCCGATATAAGGGCGGAACTCTGGCATCGCATAGGCGATATCGTCGTCGCTTAAATGGAACAAACCGAACGACTGCAAGCCCGGCGAATCCATGATTGCGGTGCTGGGGCTCAAGCGATACAAGCGGGTGTAGGTCGTGGTGTGCTTGCCTGAATCGAGCGCTTCAGAAAATATGCCTTCCTTCGCCACATCGCGCATTACCAAGTGGTTCACTGTGCGTGATTTGCCCATGCCGGACTGGCCGACGAGCAGCGTGGATTTACCGGTGAGGTACGGGCGCAGCGGTTCGATATCGAGCTTGGCGGACATCGGCAAGACGGTGTAGCCAATGTCTTCAAATTTTTTCAGCGATGCTTTCGCTTCTTCGTACTCCGGCAAATCTTTTTTATTCAGCATGATGATCGGTGCGATGCCCGCACCGTCACACGCCACCAAACACATGCTCAAAAAAGTTTCAGAGAAGGTCGGGCGGGGGGCGACGATGATGATCGCTTGGTCGATATTCGCGGCGAGTGTTTTTTCGCGAAACGCATCGGTGCGAAACAACACGTTGCGGCGCGTATGCACTTCATCAATGCGGCCGTTGCCGGGGGAGGTGATGCTGACATCGACCGTATCGCCGCAGGTTGCGTCTTGTTTTTTGCCTTTGCGGACGCAGGTGAGGGATGTGCCGTCGTCGAGCTCCACCAAAAAATCCCGCCCGAAATCGCCGGTCACCAAGCCTTTAAACACGGTGGCTTTCATATCGTGAATAAGCCATCAAGTTTCGCCGCACAGATAAAATCGTTGAGTGTGATTCCCCCGGCATCGTGGGTCGAATAAGCCACCACACAGCGGTTGTAATGCACGCTCATATCGGGATGATGATCCTCGCGATGCGAAATCCATGCCGACGCATTTACGAATGCCATCGTCTCGTGATAATTTTTGAAGGGAAAAATTTTACGCAATGTGTTGCCATCGCGTTGCCAGGCGTTTAGCGTGAGCAAATATTGGGCAATGTCGGCATCGCTCAGCGCAGTCGCTTGGCCGCCGGGGGCGCATGTTAGGTTAGCTAGTGGCGTCATAGATTGAATTTTCTAACTGTTTTATATTGTTGCCAGACCTGCTACTGGCGGTGTGCCCGGCGGTGTGCTCAGCGGTGTGACCATCGGAGGCGCTAACGATCTTAAATGCGCAATCCGAATCGAGGCCGGCGGATGCGAATCATACACAGCCGAATGCAGCGGGTCTGGCGTTAACGTAGAAGCATTATCCCGGTAAAGCTTGACCAGCGCGGTAATCAGGTCTTCCGCATTGGTTTGCGATGCCGCATACGCATCGGCCTCAAACTCATGCTTGCGAGAGCGCATGCTGCCGAGCGGCGTCAGCCAAAACGTGAATGCTGGCAGCACCATAAAAAACAAAATCAATGCAATCGCCACCTGCGGCGCGCTCATACCAACCGTTACGCCCAGGCCTGAATAAAACCACGGCTTATCAACCACCCAACCCATCAGCGCCAGAATAATCAGCGTGAGAAAAAATTGTGTCGCCATCATTTTATAAATATGTTTGCGCTTAAAATGCCCCAGCTCGTGGGCCAACACTGCCTCGATTTCTGGCGGTGATAAACGCTCAATGAGGGTGTCAAAAAACACGATGCGCTTGGTTTTACCAAAGCCCGTGAAATAAGCATTGCCGTGGCTGGAGCGCTTTGAGCCATCCATCACAAACAAGCCGCTCGATTTAAAACCGCAGCGATTCAGCAGCGCTTCGATGGTTGCTTTCAAACTTTTATCGGTCAGTGGCTGAAATTTATTAAACAACGGCGCAATGAAATTCGGATAAATCGCCATCATCAGCAACGTAAACCCGAGCCACATCAACCAAACATAGAGCCACCAATAGGTGCCCATTTTCGCCATCAGCCAAAACGTCGCCAAGAGCAGCGGCACGCCGATGACGGCCGATAGTAATAAGCCTTTAATCGCATCGATCACATAAAGCTTTAACGTCATTTTGTTAAAGCCATATTTGGCTTCAATCACAAAGGTGCGATAAAGATCGAACGGCATCGAGATCAGCGAAGTGAAAATCGCCAAGCCTAAAATAATTGCCAAGCCGTTCACATAAGGGATCGCAGCCATACCACCGACGCGATTAACCAGCCCGGCGGCCAACCCGTCAATCAGCATCAAGCCCCCGCCAATCGTCAACAGCAGCAATACGCCCACATCGATAAAGCTTTCCGCCAGCCCCAGCTTTACTTTGGTGGTGGTGTAGTCAGCAGCTTTTTGGTGGGATTCAAGGGTGATCGTCTCAGAAAATTCAGCCGGCACCGCATCGCGGTGCGCGCGCACATGAAAAAACTGCTTGAGCGAGAGCGTCGTTTGAAAGATCAGCATCAGGCTCAACGCAAACAAAAACAGAATCGTAAAAATAGGGCCAGTCAAAACGCGTCCTTCGGGGTGGGTTCGTGAGAAAATAAGCTTGCAGTTAAGTGCTGCAACGCAACTTTTCAATCCTACCACTCTATTTACGGCCCATCATGCCCCAAGACCAAAACAACCTCATCTGGATCGACATGGAAATGACTGGCCTTGTGCCAGAAACCGACGGCGTGATCGAAATCGCGCTTGTCGTCACCGATTCACAGCTTAACCCCATCTCCGAAGCGCCCGTCATGGCGATCCACCAATCTGATGCGGTGCTTGACGGTATGGACGCGTGGAATAAATCAACACACAAAAAATCGGGGCTGATTGAGCGCGTTAAAGCATCGACCATGAATTATGAAGATGTCGAAAATAAAATGATCGATTTCCTCAAAAACCATGTGCCATCCAGCACCTCGCCGATGTGCGGTAATTCGATCTGCCAAGACCGCCGGTTCCTAGCCCGCACCATGCCCAAGCTCGAAGCCTATTTTCATTACCGTAACCTTGATGTTTCTACGCTAAAAGAGTTAGCCAAACGCTGGAAACCGCAAATTATGAGCGGCATGAAAAAACACGGCAAACATGAAGCCCTGGCCGATATATACGAGAGTATTGAAGAGCTGAAATACTATCGGGAGCATTTTTTGAATTTGGGATAGCATCATAATTCAAGCACAAAAACACGAGAATTGGCGGGCTATTCGCGGCAAAAGTGCTTGGAAACGCCCGCCGATTCAAGAGTTGTGATGAAAAGTGACGGCAATGCGCGTTTTGGAGACCACCTAAATTAATCGCTGTAGCGCCCAAGCGCAGTGACGCTGCTGAGTACGCATTTACGCAATTATCTTTCGGCCCAATTTTCACAACTTCTTCAGACTCGCGATTTCGTCGATGCCTTGCCCGATCAGCTTCCCGCAGACCTAGGTGGCCAAGCGAGGCAACCCGGTTTGAAAAATAACTTAAAACAATTGCGGGCTTGATCTGATTCGTGCCTTCGCCTGTGACAAGGGAAGTGACAAGGCAAGTGACAACGCAAACAACGAAAACTGTTGAATCGCAAAAGGCACATTACGACTTAACATCGACATCCGGAATCACGGCCTTCACGCCATGTATCTTTTGAACAGCAGTGGCAATTTCAACTAGTTGCGGGCCATCTTTGACAGAGCCGGTCAGTGTAACTTCGCCGCCCTTAACAGCCACTTTGACATCCTTGGCGTGCATCTTGGCCAATTCGGCGCGGACGGCATCGGCAAGGATGGTATCTGGGTTCGGGGCAACGGCCATTTTGACTTCCGGCACTGGGCCGATTTGGGTAACTTTCATGTCGGCGCAGGCGGACAAGGATGCGGCGACGGCAAGGGCTAGCGTGAGGGCGCGAGTGTTCATGGGTGTTCTTTCGTGATGGGTGTTGATTGGAAATCGACTGAAAATTCAAAACAGTGTGATTGTCGCGATTGAAGTTTGCAGATTTATGACGGACGCCTTTATTCCGGGGTACTTCTATTCGCGGAAACGCTGATTGCGTCGATATGTGGATTCCACCAGGCTCGGTTATGAAGCCCAAAAGAAGTCTCGGCGGCGGCGCATGTCCACAGCGCAGCAAGGAACGCAACAAGCGATGCAACAAACGATGCAACAAGTCACGTTACAGGCAGCCTAACGGGAAGGTGATGCCAACATGCCTTGAAAACGCAGCGATTTTGACAACCCAGCCCATCGCAGGCATTCTACGGTTGCGTATCGACCTCGGTGCGCTCGTTGATTTTCATGAGGAACGTAAGCGAAAAAAGGCGCGGGCAAATGATCGCGATGCCTAAAATATAAAAACGGTCTATCGGTATGCGGGCATGCGCGGCGCTGTTTTTGGCACATTGGGGTAATGTCCCGATACCCGCGATGCCTCAACACCATGCCTCGACAACATTGGGTAACAGGGAGAGCAAGATGAAAGTTGGATTCGATCCGTCTCGTTGTTCAGTTTCTGCTCTAAATTCGTTGACTGCATCAACCCCCATCATTACCCGCCGCGCATTCATCACGCGGATCGCGCAGACTGGCGGCGCGGCAGCGGCGTGGGCGGCACTGGACGCGCTGGGTGCCACGCCGTTGGCCATCGGTGCCGATCACCAATATCCGGGCGCGCCCGCCCTGCCCGCAGGCATCGGACGCGGTAAAAAAATCACGATCATCGGCGCGGGCATGGCAGGCTTAGTAAGTGCTTACGAGTTGGGCAAGGCTGGTTTTAGCTGCACGATTTTGGAAGCCCGTTCGCGCCCCGGTGGACGCAATTGGACCATACGTGGCGGCGATAAAATCGTGCAAACCGATGGCTCTCAACAGGCGCTTTGGCCAACGGCGCCGCATCTTTATTTCAATGTTGGGCCCGCGCGGATTCCGCATCATCATCATGCGGTTTTGGATTATTGCAAGCAGTTTAATGTCCCGCTTGAAATCATGATGAACGACAACCGAGCCGCGCTGTTTCAGGACGATGCCGCGTTTGGCGGCAAGCCGGTTCAAGCCAAGCAGGTGATTAACGATATGCGTGGCAATTTGAGTGAATTGCTCGCAAAGGCGATGTCGGGCGGTAGACTTGACGGCGCCTTTAGCAAAGAGGATCGCGAGCGTTTGTCGGGAATGATCGGCGCATTCGGCGATTTAAAGGCCGACGGAAAATACGCTGGCAGTGATCGTGCGGGCTTTATTACGCCTCCCGGTGCGGCACTCGCGGCCGGCAAACATCGCGAGCCGCTGTCGTTGAGCGAACTACTAAAATCGGATTTTTGGCAATTCAAAGCGTCATTCGGCGAAGGTCCTGAGCAGTCATCCACGATGTTGCAGCCAATCGGTGGCATGGACCAAATTCCGCGTGCTTTTGCCAAGCGCTTAGCAAAGGTGATTCGCTACGATTGTGTGGTCGATGAAATTCGCAAAACGGTTAACGGCAGCAAAGATGGCGCGAAGGTTGTGTTTCGCCAAAGTGGCCGCGCCGCCACCATGATCGAGAGTGATTTTGTGATCTGCACCATGCCCTTGCCGGTGTTGGCAAAAGTGCCAAATGATTTAGCGCCGGAATATAAAAAAGCGATTGCCGAATGTGCCTATACCAAGCCAGCAAAAATCGCGTTTTATACCCCGCGCCGGTTTTGGGAGGAAGATAATGCCATCTATGGCGGCATGTCGTGGACGACCCGCGAGATCACGCAAATACTCTACCCGTCGCATGGCATTCGCCGCCGCGATGGCGTGCTGGTCGGCTCGTACACCTTTGGCCTTGCCCCCGGCGACGATATGTCGCAGTTCAGCGTCCAAGATCGGATTGCCAAGGCGATTGCCTCAGGCGAACGCATTCACCCGGGCTACGCAACGATGGTCAAAAACGGCGTCAGCATCGCTTGGCCGAATGTACCGCACAACTTGGGCGGCTGGGCCGGATGGACGGACGATCAGCGCGCAACCTCGTATCGCACGCTGCTTGCGCCCGACGGCGCTATCTATCTGGCGGGTGAACACTTGTCGTATGTGACTGGCTGGCAGGAGGGCGCGATTCGTTCAGCGCATCGCGCTGTTGAGATGATCGGCAAGCGCGTCCAAGCGTAATTTTTAGACGACTAACAAGCAAAGGGAATACGCATGAAAAATACCCAACGTTTTATTTCTGTGCTGGTGGTTGCTGCCTTGGCCGGATTATCGATCAACACGAACGCACAAACCGCCGTCAAACGATTCGGCTCCGAAAAAAGCATCATCGCCAGCGCCATTTGGGCGGGCGATACGCTCTATGTTTCCGGCCAATTGCCCGCGGCAACGGTGCCGACGGATCCCGCCAAAGGTACCAAGGCCATCATCGAAGGGGACACGAAAGCGCAGACTATCAACACACTAAACGTGATTCAAAACATCCTAAAAGAGCAGGGCGTAGGCATGGGCGATATCGTACAAATGCGGGTCTATTTGGTGCCCGATATGATCACCGGCAAGCTCGATTTTGCTGGCATGAATGAGGCGTATAAGCAATTTTTCGGCACCAAAGAGCAGCCGAACA
The DNA here is from genome assembly GCA_025360815.1 of Burkholderiales bacterium. Classification (GTDB taxonomy): domain Bacteria; phylum Pseudomonadota; class Gammaproteobacteria; order Burkholderiales; family Usitatibacteraceae; genus UKL13-2. Next base: position 27,763 of record JANYBL010000022.1, on the reverse strand, counting down.
AACCCGTACGCGCAACGATTCAAGCAGGCGCGCTGGTGGTGCCGAATGCGCTGGTAGAGATTGAAGTGGTGGCGATCAAATCAAAATAGCGTTGGTGCTGAATCGCTACTGAATCGCTACTGAATCGCTCCTGAACGCGCTGAAGCATCGTTGGGTCATTTGTTTGGTTGGCAAACGCTGCTTTTGGAAACGCTAGGCTGGGCGGGCATCTTGAGGCGTTTCCGCTGGCGGTTTCCTGCCGATAGGAGGTCTCGTTCTTGGAAAAAAATTACAATGCTTGTGAAATAACAAATATCAATCGTTGTCGTTAATTGCGGCAAAAAGGGTTTTAATATCCTTATCGAAACCGATGAGGAATCACATTTGAACATCTTGACTGAATTCAAACTTTTAACCGGAAAAAACTGTGCGTTGATACGGATCCGCAATGATTGGATTCCGAACTATTACCTCCTTGCCTTCCCCAAAGTACAGGGCGAACCATCGCCAAGTGAAGTGACGGAAATGCTGAACATGGGGATCAAGCTCGGTCAGCAGCTTGCCTTTGATGCCGTAGGTGATCGCGAGGCCTTTACGATTTTATATTCAGGCTACAGCGCCCGCCGCGAAAAGGGCTGGCATGTGCATATTGTGTTGCTCGCCAACCGTTGGAAAAAGGCGTGGCTGTATCTCATGTTAGCCGGCAAAAATGTGTTGCAGGCATTGAGTTTGCGGAAAGACGACGCACCAAAGGTGGAAAATTAGTATGGAGAACATCTCGCGTTTTATGACGCCACGGTGCTGGGAGCAAATGGTAGCGGCGCTTGGTTTGCAGAATTCAGCAACAACGGACATCGCTAATCGGGACGTCACCGCTGCCTATGCAGAGCCGCAGCGTTTTTATCACACCGCCGTTCATATCGAAGATTGTTTGGCCAAATTGGATGCGTCTAAATCGTTTGCTGAATATCCTGCTGAGGTTGAATTCGCACTTTGGCTTCATGATGCCGTTTATAAGCCCTATGCCGCTGGAAACGAGGCCAGTAGCGCGGCTTGGGCACGCAAGATTTTGCTTGATGCTGGAGCAAGCGGCAGACAAATAGAACGTATTGATGATTTAATAATGGCCACGCAACATGCGGTTGCAGCATCCACGCAGGATGCGAGGCTTCTTGTCGATATTGACCTGTCTATTCTCGGCGCGAATGTTACCGACTACGATGTGTTTGAGAAAAACGTCCGCAAAGAATACCGTTGGGTGCCGTATTTCCTCTATCGAAAAAAACGCGCTGAGATCTTGCAATCATTTTTGGATCGCACAACTATTTACACTAATGATTTTTTTATCGATCGATATGAATCGCGGGCGCGGATGAATCTGCAAACGGCGGTCAAAAAATTAAGTTCGCATTGATTGGCAACCTACTGCACCGCTACCGTTGCTTCCGGCGACCAACGCACCCGTTTGTGAAGTTGGCAGAGGGATATGTTTGAAAAATCCCTCTGCCGAATCGCACATGACTGCGTGTTTAACTTTGTTACTTTGTTACTTCGTTCGTCTTCTTTTCATGAATGCGCTTACTTTGGCGATTCTCTGATTTTTGTATGCCGGCTTGTTCCGCTGCGCCAACATGCCCGTCACGACCGGCGGCCGCTTCTTTGGCATTCACTTTTGCCTGGCCCGCTTCGAGCTTGCTCGCTTCTTTGTTGGTCAACGATCCCGATTTCACGCCCTGCTCAATACGCTTTTCCTGATTCACGTTGCGTTGCACATCAGCTTGCATACGTTTGGATGAAGCGGAATTGGGATTGCCTTTTTGTGTATCGTGCTTTTCTTTGTAAATAGCGGCGCTCTCTGCGTTCTGTGCTTTTTCGATACGAGCTTTTTCACCGGCGCCCAGCTTTCCGTCTTTGAGCGCATTTTTTTCCATGCGGTTGATTTTAGCTTCACCGGCTTCTAAACGTGCCGCTTCTTTGGTATTGAGTTCGCCTGATTTCAAGCCCTGCTCAATACGCTTTTGCTGATTCACATCGCGCTGCACTTCGGTTGCGGTATTTTGCGCAAACGCGCTGCCGGCTAAGGTAAGCAAAACGGCGGCAGACATTGCTGCCACGGACTGGTTAATGATGTTCATGCGGTTTTTCATGTTGTCTCCAAAAGACGCTGACGATATTGTCATGTTCGATTAACGGCGTAAGGCAAATTTAGTTTACCCAGAGGCTGCGTTAAGTTGTAACAAGCGTTATCCATTCCCTTTTGGGGCATCGCCGTTTGGGATTGAGATTCGAAATGGCACGGCAACACAGTGGCGTTTGGCGACCAACGCTAAGCCGAAAGTCCGCCATCCACTACGAGATGATGTCCGACCACATATGATGCATCGTCCGAGCACAGCCATAAAATTGGCGCGGCAACTTCATCAGCGCGGCCGACGCGATGCAGGGGAATTTGCGCTTCCATCGCCGCATAGTGTTCGGCGATTTCCGTTTCTGTTTTACCGAAGAGGCGACGCTGCCGGCGCGGTGTTTCAATCGCGCCGGGACACACGCTGTTGATACGAATGCCCAGCGCCGCATATTCCTTTGCTGCCGCGGCGGTGAGGCCGTTCACGCCGTGTTTGGTGGCAGAATACATCGCCGCATTCGGGCTGGCTAAAAAACCATTGACCGATGACACATTGACAATGGATCCGCCACCCGTTTTGAGCATCGCCTCGATTTCGTGTTTCATGCAGCACCACACACCACGCAAATCGGTGTTGATGCTGTGGTCAACCGCGTCAATCGGAATATCGGCCGTGGGCACCAGCGGGAAACTGGCCGCTGCGTTGTTGACCGCAAAATCGAGCCGACCGAAAACCGCAATGCATGTTGCCACCATTGCCGCGACCTCATCGGGTTTGCTCATGTCAGCTGAATAGAAATAAGCATGGGCCGTGATCGCCTTTAAGGACGCCAGTGCGACCGCACCTTTGTCCGCGCTGCGCCCGACCATGAAGACTTTTGCGTTGGCGTGCGCGAAACGGATTGCGGTGGCTAAGCCAATGCCTTCAGTGCCGCCGGTGATCAATGCCACTTTGTTCAGGAAATTGTGCATGGCTTTCATTCCGGTATGCGTAGATTGCGATTGAAATTGATTAGCGGTTAAACCCGACTGCCCGCAAATAACACGACGTTATTGTTTCCGCAACGGCACCAGCAACCCCGACAAGCCTTTGTGATCAATTTCCCGCATCAGCGCGAGTTGCTTGCCAAGCTCGCCTTCTGGAAACCCTTTGCGAGCGAACCCGTGTAAATAATTGCCGGGTAAATCACACAACAACCGCCCTTGGCATTTTTGAAACGGCATTTTCGTCGCCACTAGTTTTTGTAAATCTTCGGGTTCCATTTTGCAAATCATATTGTGTGATCGAGCATCAATTGCAAGGTAGTGTTGCCGCGAAACTCATTGATTGATGGTCTAAAAACCGCGCCGATACTCGTGTTGAGGGCATCAGGTGAGCCAAACCGCATCGCCTCGAAGACGGTTCCATCGAGCGATAATTTGAGCTTTAAATGCTTTTCGCCGACAACATGTTGCTCAACGACCTTAAATTCGCCGGTAAACGAAGGTGCAGCAAAACCTTGCCCCCATATTTGCGACTCGAGCAACTGCACGAAATCAAATGTAAGTTCATTTGCGCGAAGCAGGCCGTCAGTCTCGATGCGTTCTTTCAAATCGGTCGGCGACAATAAATTGCGTACGACGGCCTCGAAGGCGCTGGCAAAATCAGCCAATGCCGTTTGCGGAATCGTTAACCCCGCAGCCATCGCATGCCCGCCGAATTTGGTGACGATGCCGGGATAACGCTTCGTCACCAAATCGAGCGCGTCACGCATATGCAGGCCCTGAATGGAACGCCCCGAACCCTTTAAATTTCCATCCCCGTCAGAGGCAAACGCAATCACGGGGCGATGATATTTTTCACGAATACGTGAGGCCAATATGCCCACCACACCTTGATGCCAGTTCGGCTCGAAGATAGACAATGAAAATCGCAAGCCGACATCAATTTCCGCTAGGGAAATCAACGCTTCATCTTTCATGTCGGATTCAATCGCGCGACGTTCGCGGTTGAGTTCATCAAGCTTGGCGGCAAGGTTGAGTGCTGTTGCATCATTATTCGCCAGTAAGCACGCGATCCCTAACGACATATCCTCTAGTCGCCCCGCCGCATTCAAACGCGGGCCGACCACAAAGCCCATGTCGTAGGTGCTGACTTTTCGGTAGTCACGTCCGCCAACTTGCAAAATTGCGCGAATGCCGGCCGACATGCGCCCCGCGCGGATACGGGCAAGACCTTGCTCGACCAAGATGCGGTTATTGTGGTCAAGCCAGACCACATCGGCCACCGTGCCGAGTGCAACGAGATCGAGCAAATCCGCTAAATTTGGTGCCGGCATTTTCGAGGAATCTGAGAAATGCCCGCGATCACGCAACAATGCCCGCAGCGCTAACATCACATAAAAAATAACGCCGACCCCGGCCAAATTTTTGCTGCCAAAATTGTCGCCACGTTGATTCGGGTTCACAATTACGGTCGCATCGGGCAATGCATCGCCGGGTAAATGATGATCGGTCACCACTACCTGAATGCCGCGCCGATTTGCCTCGGCGACGCCGTCCACACTGGCGATACCGTTATCGACGGTGATAATGATGTCGGGGTTTTTTTCAGCGGCCAACGCGACAATTTCCGGCGTTAAGCCATAGCCATATTTAAAGCGATCGGGCACCACGTAATCGACCACCGCACCCATGGCCCGCAATGCGCGCATGCCCACCGCGCAGGCGGTTGCGCCATCAGCATCGTAGTCAGCGACGATGAGGAGCTTTTTTTTGGCCACGATCGCATCGGCCAACAAACAGGCGGCGGCATCGATGTGCGCAAGTTGCGCGGGTGGCAGGAGTGATGTCATGCCGTAATCAAGCTCGTGTGCACTGGTCACCCCGCGTGCCGAAAATAGCCTCGCCATCCTAGGGTCAACTTGACCTGCAATGAGCGCCGCATACGCGCCAGCGTCTCGGCTACGGGTGACGATTTCAACCATAGGAGGCGATAGCGAGGCGAGAGCAAAACCGATCAAAAAAACAACTACACATAGTCAGCCAATTTTTTCTTCACCACCAACGGCTTCAAAATTTTCCAAAAATCCCACGGTTGTGGCCCCACCACGTTCACGCGGAATGAGACCGATTCATTTGGCAATATCAACGTAAACGATTCAATGGTGCGGTCAACAATCGCCGCCCTGACGGGTTGCAGCCAGTCGGCGTCAATCGCCTGCGCGGCCATCATCCAGTCATGCCGCTGGCCTGCTCGGATGGCTTTGGTTGGCTGGTGCAGCACCACAATATTGTGGGTGCTGGCAATCGGCATGAGTCCGTAACCGGCGGGCAAGGCACTCATTGCTAATTTGTTGCGAACCGCCAAACCCCGCGCCAGAGCTAGCTTTGCGAGCAGTAGCTTGTACGGATATTCCGGCTTAGCGGGACCTTTGACGGTGGGTGTTAATAGCAAATTTTTGTTGTTTCGGATCGCCAACATGTGGGCCGTGTTGGCCGGTTTTGCGGTTGGCTCGGCTACGCGAAAGCTGCCGCCACCCCAAAACCAGAGGCCGTTTATCGGCAGTTGATTGTTTTCCTGCCGGGCGATATTCACCGGATGGTCATGCAGCAACATTTGCAATTCATTTTGCAAGCTGCGCCAATTGATTTTGCCCTCACCGTTGGCCGGTAAATGATCGAACACGTTCGCGCCGTTCGCTTTCCACAGTGGCGTGGTCTCGGGTATTTCATCATGGGGTATCTTTAGATACCAGCGTGCGGCATCGCGCGCCTCAATGACTAGGCCATCGTTCGATAGATGCCGATTTAGGGTTTCGACAATAGCCTGTGCTTCGTCCATCGTCGGTTCGATCACATGTGAATCCATCAGCTGCACATTGTCGCGGCTGATGTGCAAATGCACCGGATCAGCTCTGAGCCACATATCGTCGCCTGGCGTGCCGCCGTCAGCCAGCAGTGTGAGTGCCGCGACTGGGTTGGAAGCGATGAATTTTAAGCCTAACTCGTGCAGGCAAGATTCTTCCAGAAAACGTCCCGGCTGGCGTTTAATGTCGCCCATCGCGAGCAGCGTCTGCAGGTTTGGCATGGCGGGCAGATCTTGGCGTGCGATAAAAGTAGGCGGCGGGATCAGATCGGGGATGAGTAAAGTGAGGTGCATAGAATTGGGCGTCGGGATGAGATCGGGGATGAGCAGAGTGCGGTGCAGGGTTGAATTTTAACATTGCCGCGTGGTCTAGTCGTAACGCTGCTGGTTTGTGTCACGGTTTGTGGCACACTCAGCACCTGCGAAGCAACACTAAATTACCGACATCTCGCCCATTCGTCACCCAGCCAACGGAAAACCCTTTGCAACCACTCTCACTCTTCATCGGCCTGCGCTACCTACGCGCCAAACGCGACAACAACTTCATTTCATTTATTTCGCTGATTTCGATGGCCGGCATTGCCTTGGGTATCGCTGCGCTGATTGTCGTGCTTTCGGTCATGAACGGCTTTCAGAAAGAAGTGCGCGTCAAGATGCTGGGCGTGGCCTCGCACATCCAGATCAATGGTTTTGAGAGCGGTTTGGCTGATTGGCAGAATGTAATGTCGCTTGCGCAAAAAAATGCAGAAGTGATTGGCGCGGCACCGTTCGTGTCGGGACAGGGCATGCTGACCTACGGGCAGACTTCGCGCGGTGTTGGCATTCGCGGCATTGATCCCGCGTTGGAAAGCACCGTGGCTGATTTTGCGGCGAGCATGAAGATTGGCGAGCTGACAGCATTGAAACCGGGCGAATACGGCATTGTGTTAGGGGCTGAATTAGCGCGGGCGTTGCAGGCTAATATAGGGACAAAAATTCAGTTGCTGATCCCACAGGGCAGCACATCAATCGCGGGCCTGGTGCCGCGTTTGCGGACGTTTACGGTGGTGGGGATTTTTAGTTCAGGGCATTTCGAGTTTGATCTTAATTTGGCACTTATCCACATCAAAGATGCGCAGGTTTTATACCGAATGGAGAGCGCGATCAGCGGCGTACGTTTGAAAGTGAACGACTTGGACCGGGCGCCGATGGTGGCGAGAGCAGTGGCAAAAGTCTTGCCGGTTGAGGGCTATGTGACGGACTGGACACAGCAAAACGCGGTTTATTTTCGCGCAGTGCAGATTGAAAAACGGATGATGTTCATTATTCTCACGCTTATCATCGCGGTCGCGGCGTTTAATTTGGTATCAACGTTGGTGATGGTGGTGACGGACAAGCATCCTGATATCGCCATCTTGCGAACACTCGGCGCATCGCCGTCGCTCATCATGAAAATTTTTGTGGTGCAGGGCGCATTGGTGGGTGTGATCGGCACCGTGATTGGCGTGGTGGGCGGCGTGCTGTTGGCGCTGAATGTCTCGGCGGTGGTGGTGGCAATTGAGCAAATATTTGGCTTCCAAGTGATCTCGAAGGAAATTTATTTCTTGACAGAGCTGCCGTCTGATTTGCATTGGAATGATGTTTCGCAGATTGCCGTAATCGCGTTGGTGATGGCGCTGGTCGCCACGCTTTACCCGAGCTGGCGTGCCTCGAAAGTGAATCCTGCCGAGGCGTTGCGGTATGAGTGATGCTAGGCGTGATGCCATGAATGAGGCAATGAATAATTCTGTCCTAGCTTGTCGGAATGTCGTTAAAACATTTAAGCAAGGCAAAAACGAGGTTCCCGTTCTGCGCGGTATTGATTTCACGGTCCAAAAAGGCGAAACCATTGCAATTGTTGGCGCCTCAGGTTCCGGCAAAAGCACGTTGCTGCATATCTTGGGCGGGCTTGATGCCTTGACCGAAGGCGAGGTCACGTTGATGGGCGAGCGGATGGATAAACTGTCCGCTGTTGCGCAGGGCGATTTGCGCAACCGTGCGCTGGGATTTATTTATCAATTCCATCATTTGTTGCCGGAATTTACCGCGTTGGAAAATGTGGCGATGCCACTGGCAATAAGAGGTGCAGAAACCAAACTCGCCAAAGAACGCGCAGCCGAAATGTTGAACGATGTCGGCTTGTCGCATCGCTTAACGCATAAACCCGGCGAGCTATCGGGCGGTGAGCGCCAGCGTGTTGCCGTGGCGCGTGCGCTCGTCACGCATCCCGCATGCGTGCTGGCAGACGAGCCGACGGGCAACCTCGATCGTGGCACCTCGGACAGCGTGTTTGAACTGATCATGCGGCTGAATGCGAAATATGAAACGGCGCTAGTGATGGTGACACACGATCCGCAGCTGGCCGCAAAGATGTCGCGGAAGCTGGTGATTGCGGATGGGAAATTGACGTAGGGTGAGTCGCTGCCGCAACTTAAACCAGAATCGGAATCAGAGCCAGAGCCGGCGCGCTGGTGCCCCAAACTCTAGTACAGGCGCGGCGTTTGGGGTCTTTTAGTGCGTGATGCTTGGTGCCTAGTAGTTGATGCTTCGTATTTAGGGCTCAGGCCTTTGGCATCCAGCGAAATTTCTTCAAATCAATTTTGCCGCCTGCACGACCTACTGCGCTAAATTGCACACCCTCGTTTTCCAAAAGCACACGCTGATAATCATCACTACCCGATTCCCAATCCGCCAGCCGACGACTGACGCGACCTTGCGCATTGACGACGCGATGCCAGGGGATTTTGATATTGTCCGGTGCGACCCGCAGCGCTAATCCGGCTTGTCGCGCCGCGCTCGGCATGCCCGCCAAAAGCGCAATTTGCCCGTAAGTTGCCACCTTGCCGCGCGGGATTTTTTGGACGACGGCGTAGATGCTGGCGTACTTGGCAGTGGCGTTGGTGGCGTGCGGGGTGGCGTGTGTGCTTGCGTCCAAGGTGGCATCATGGGCGGCATCCGTGACTTCGGAATGGTGATCGCGCTTTTTTGGCGCCATCAATAAACCACCGGTTTCGCTTCAAGGGATCGCCACAGATACCACGAGGCAACTGTGTTCCAAGGTGCCCAGCGGGTGCGGTAGGCCTCGATCTCGCCTTTGCCGATTTGCTCGCCGTCGTGAAAATGTTTTTCAATCGCGCGGATCACGCCAATGTCGGCAACTGGAAACACATTGGGCCGCATCATGTAAAAAATCAAAAACATTTCAGCGCTCCACCTTCCAATGCCTTTGATGCGTACCAAATCGTCGATCACTTCATCGTCGGACATGGTGGGCCAACGGCGCGGATTGACGAGTTTGTCGCTGAAATGCCGCGCTAAATCTTGAAGGTAGACTGCTTTGCTGCCGGATAGTCCACATGCTCGCAACGCTTCAACACGCATGCTTAATATTGCGGGCGCTGTGACGGTTTTTGCATTGATGTCGGCTACAGCCACTAACCGGTTCCATACCGATTGTGCTGCAGCAACCGAAATTTGTTGCCCGACGATCGCGCGCGCTAGGGTCGCAAACGCACTGCCACGTGAGCGCAGGTCGGCCTCGGGATGGATCTTAATCAAACCGCGCATAATCTTGCACCGTTTGGAAAGATCGCGCGATGCTTCGTCCCAATATTCAGGTTTCATAATTGCTCCCGCTAACCGGCAAGGGGTGTTACCGGCGTTGTTGTTGCTGGCGTCTTTGGCGTCGCCTCCACATGGTCGAAACCACGCATCGCCAAATTAACATCGTGCCAGCATAACCGACGATCGCAAAAATTACACTTTGAATCGCCAACCCGATCAGCAGCGTCGGGCCGAGTGAGACAAACCAATGGAACATTTCGGGAACAGCATGCCAAATTTGTGTGAATGGGAACGAGAAGGAAAAGGAAAAGGAAAATTCTGGCGGGGCAATATCGCGCATCCGCTCACCAGTGACGAGCGTGCCAATGCCATACGCCAAGATATAAAGCGGGATGAACGTTAGCGGATTGGTATACAACGTGGCAGCGGCTGCCGCCAAAATATTGGCGCGCAGCGGAATCGCAATCAAAACCGCCAACAATATTTGAACGGGTCCGGGGATTAAGCCCGTGACCAATCCGATGGCGACGCCGAGCGCGACGCTGCGCCGATGCAGATGCCATAGACGCGGCTGGCCAAGCCACGGCGCCAACCAACGCAGATACCGGTTCTCAGTGATTGATTCGGGGCGGGGGAGTTTGCGGCGTAGGTAGCGTTTCATTTTGCCTTTTGGTTGGCAGTATGTCGTCGTTTGGCATGGTCGCCGCGTTAAAACGTTGGGATTTTGGGTTACGGTAGCGCTTGCCTTGAAGTTGCCGTTGTAAGTTGCCGTTGTAAGTTGCCGTCGAAGTCACCACAACTGTCAAAGCCAACTCAGCTCAGTTCGGCCCTTTTTTTCGTTGTAAGTTCGCTGATATCAAGAATAATAACGTGCGCATTTTTTCACTCGGCCTGGTCATCGGCGCATTTCTATTGCAAACCATGGCGGCGCTGCCGCTCGCGGCGGAGGATTGCGTGCAGGTGATGATAGCCTCGGGAGCCGCACTGGTGCTGGCGTTTGGGCTTGTTGCCCGTAAAAAAGCGAGCGGTACGGCGACGTTTTTATCAATCGTATTCATGCTGGTAATCGGCGTGGTGATGGGCTTTAGCTATGCCAATTGGCGCGCGGAATCGAGACTTAGCCATGAGCTGCCGCGCGAGTGGGAAGGGCGTGATGTTGAGGTGATTGGCATTGTTGCGAGCTTGCCAACTGTTAACGAGCGCGGAACACGGTTTGAATTTGATATTGAACGTGCGCTTGTTATTGGTGCAGAAATTCCGCCGCCGATTCCAACGCATATTTCACTCACTTGGTATGTTGAGCGTCCCAAGAAAGACGAAGCCGCTACGCCACCGCCTGAAATTAAGCCCGGCGAGCGTTGGCACCTAACGGTGAAACTCCGCCGCCCGCACGGCACGCTCAATCCGCACGGCTATGATTTCGAAGCTTTCGCACTGGAGCAGAATATTCGCGCGACAGGCTATATTCGCAGCAAGGGGGTTAACGAAAAGCGCGATGATTTTGTCGAGAGTTTTCCCAACCGTGTTGACCGAGTGCGTATGGCAATTCGTGATCGCATGAACGTTGCGTTGAAAGATTTGCCCCACCGGGGCGTAATGGTGGCGCTGGCGATTGGCGAGCAAAATGCTGTGCCGGCCGAGCAGTGGAAAGTGTTTTGGCGCACTGGCATCGGCCATTTAGTATCGATTTCTGGCCTACACATTACCATGGTGGCGAGCTTGCTGTATTGGCTCACATTTCGCATTTGGGCCAAGGTCCCGGCGTTGGCGTTACGCCTGCCCGCGCAGCGTGCGGCGGTGTTAGCGGGCGCATTGACGGCGCTGATTTATTCGTTGGTAGCCGGCTTCTCGGTCCCCACGCAACGCACACTGTTTATGCTCTCGACGGTTGCGGCGGCACTTTGGATGGGACGCACGACATCGGCTACGCGGATGTTGTCTTGGGCGCTGCTCGCGGTGATTCTGCTTGATCCCTGGGCTGTATTGGCACCCGGATTTTGGCTGAGCTTTGGCGCGGTTGCCGCGATTTTTTATGTCACAGCCCATCGCACGGGACAGCTATCCTCGTTGAAAGGTGCGGTGCTCACGCAAGTGGCCGTCACGCTTGGGCTGTTGCCGATGACGTTGGCGCTGTTTCAAGAGGTCTCGGTGGTTTCGCCAATCGCCAATGCGTTTGCGATACCGATCGTTAGCTTGGTGGTGGTGCCCACTACCTTGCTCGGTGCAGCGCTTTCGTTCATCGGCCCATTCGATTGGCTGCTGCAACTGGCGCACGAAATTTTTGCAGGTTGTTATTGGGCACTGACATGGCTAGCGAATACACCCAATGCGGTCTGGCAAAGTCATGCGCCGCAGCCTTGGACGATCGCGCTTGCAATGCTTGGATGCGCATGGTGGTTGTTGCCGCGGGGTGTTGCGCCGCGCTGGCTGGGGATCATCTTTGCCTTGCCGATGTTTGTGATGCTACCGCCCAAGCCCCAAGATGGTGAGCTGTGGGTCACGCTGCTTGATGTGGGACAGGGCTTGGCCACGGTGGTGCGGACGGCTAATCACACCTTGGTCTACGACACAGGGCCGCGCTTTAACCCGGATAGTGATTCGGGTAATCGCATTATCGTGCCCTATCTGCGAGGCGAGGGAATTCGTGAACTGGATGCCTTGATCGTGACCCACGCTGACGAAGATCATTCAGGTGGCGCGAAATCGCTGATTGATGCGCGTAACCCGAAATGGGTGATGACGTCGATGCCGGCTGACCATGAGAGTTTTAGAAATGCCGCTGAAGTGATCCGTTGCGATATGCGTGACGATTGGCATTGGGACGGTGTGTACTTCAATATCCTGCATCCCACCAACAAAAACTACGACGAAGAACGCCGCAAGACCAACGATGTTGGTTGCACACTCAAAATCACCGCGCCGGGGGGCTCGATTTTGATGACGGCCGATATCGAAAAACGCAGCGAATACGAGCTGCTGGCCAGAGCCGCGAACGATCCCGCCGAATTAAAAGCAGATGTGATGGTTGTGCCACATCACGGCAGTAAAACCTCTTCCACCGAGGCGTTTATTGACGCGGTCAGTCCGAAGTTGGCACTCGTCCCCGTTGGCTACCGCAGCCGTTTCCGCCACCCGAATGCCGAGGTAATGGCACGCTATTCGGATCGCGGGATTAAGATCATCCGAACCGACGAGTGGGGTGCACTGACCTTAAAGTTCGGCGCTGACAGCAATGGCGCACCGACGGTGACAAGGTATCGCGAGTACCACAAGCGCTATTGGCTCGACTGGCTGACGGGCGAGGGTGCTTTGGAGTGAGGCGCTCAGTTGGACGCCGTCAGCCCGGACCCGTTTTGCATTCAGCGTTTTGATTCGCTTTAGACGATGTACCGTTTTTAGAATTTGAGAGCAGATCAAAGCTGAAGTCGGCCACACGCGGCCGCTGCTGGCTTGTAACAATTTGTTTCGTTTGTGTCGCATTTGCGCAACAATGCTGCTGGGAATGGCCATATTGCGACACAATTCCTCCATCGCCGTTGTGCAAATGCTAACCTTCCGTAGCAGTTAAACATGACGTCCATAAGTCAGTGTCGTTTGCTGGTAATTGCAGCAACGGTCTGATATGAAAACGTTTTGTAATCGTTACACGATGTCACAAATGTCGACGAAAAACGAAGCTGCTTTAATGACTTTTATCAGTCACCGAGTCTTTTCAGACTATTTTGTCTATCTACCTGATGGGGGCATCATGAAGTTGAAGCAGAAAAAATTGTCGTTAGTATTGTCGCGGTTGTTATCGACAGCGTTGAGTACAGGCGCCGTCGCCGCATTTGTTTCGGCACCTGCGCTGGCGCAGGATGCAGCAAAGGCCGTGCCCGCACCGGCACCGCAAAAAATTGAAAAAATCGAGGTGACCGGCTCAAACATCAAGCGCGTTGAGGCTGAATCGGCATCGCCGATTCAGGTAATTACCCGCGATGAGATTGAGCGCTCCGGCAAACAAACTGTGACCGAACTGTTGCGCACACTGCCCTCTGCTGGCGGCGGTGGCTTGAATGATTTGGCAGGCTCTAATAGCTTCTCGCCCGGCGCGTCGTCAGCTTCATTGCGCGGTTTGGGATCATCGGCAACGCTTATTTTGTTGAACGGTCGCCGCATTGCACCCTACGGCTTGTCTGACCCCAATTATGGCCAAAGTGCCGTTGTTAACTTGGATGCTATCCCGTTTGATGCGATTGATCGCGTTGAAATTTTGAAAGACGGCGCCTCCGCAATTTATGGCTCTGAAGCGATTGCCGGTGTGATTAACATCATCCTGCGCAAGGATTTTAAAGGCGGCATCGTAGGTGTTACCGGCTCAACAAATTTGAAGGGTATTTACAACACGGGTGACATCGTTGCGACGGTTGGCTTTGGCGACTTGGCACGTGACCGCTACAATATATTTGTCAACGTTGAGGGCTATAGCCGCGAACGGGTTACTTTTAGAGAGTCAGAAAAATATCTGAACCGCTCCGAATTTTTCAACTCAACTCGTTACCGTACCGGCCAAAAAGCATTTTCCTCCTATGCGCCGCAGCTGAATTTGTATCCCGGCGTTGTGTTTGATCCTGATACGCTTGGTGGCGCATTCATTTATACCGGTGCAGGATCTGCAAATCAAAATACCTGCCCACCTGGTCAAAAACTCCCGGGTCAAACAGTTTGTCGCTATGACGTTTTTGGCGATACTGAAGTTGTTGCCAAGAGCGATCGCGCAAATTTGTTTACGCGCGGCACGTTTGATTTGAACGCCACCACCAATCTTTACGGTGAAATCGCCTTCAACCAGCTTAAAACCAAGTATCTGGGCGCGCCGCAAGTTGCGGGCGACTTTGGCTACTGGTATGCCTCGGCAACCAATAAAATTATCAACATTCCAGAGGTGTTGCCACCAAACAACCCGAGCAATCCAACAGGTGACTACGTCGGCTATCGTTATCGCTTTACCGATGTTGGATTAACTGGAACTGACGTGACCAGTAACTCAACCCGTTTCGTATTGGGTGCCAAGACCGCGTTGGGTACTTGGGATGTCGAGGCAGGCGCGCTTTACAGCGAAAGCAAAACGGATGCTATCTCGACGAACCAAGTCCGTACTTCGGTACTGACGAAAGCGATTCTGGATGGAACCTATAATTTCCTGAGTCCATCAACCGGAAAAATCACCGCAAAAGATTTGCGTGTCAACTCCAAAGATACGGCCAAATCTAGCTTCACGATTTTGGACATCAAAACCTCCACGGAGCTTGGCAATTTGCCCGGTGGGCCGGTTGGCTTTGCGGCTGGTCTTGAGTATCGCCGTGAAGACCGCCAAGCATCGCCGGATGTGTTGAAAACAACTGGTGAGATTCTGGGTTACGGTGCGTCAAGTGCGGACGGTAAGCGTGACATCACGGGTGTTTTCCTTGAGCTTAATTTGCCAGTTTGGAAAAGCGTCGATATTCAATTGGCAGGACGCAATGACCAATATTCTGATTATGGGCGTTCGTCGATTCCCAAAGTCGGTATTACGTGGACGGTCCTACCCGCTTTGAAGTTGCGATCAAGTTACTCGGAGGGCTTCCGTGCGCCGTCGTTGACTGAAATTAGCAAGAGCTCAACATCTGCCTTCACGTCAGTTACCGATCCGATTAAGTGTGTCAACGGCGATGAAAACCAATGCCAACAAAATATTGGTTTGCTCATTCAAGCCAATCCGAACGTCAGGCCGGAAACAGCAAAAACATCCAATGCTGGCATCGTCTTTGATTTCTCTCAAGACGCTTCTGTCACAGTAGATTTTTACCGTATTGACCGTAAGAATGAGATCAATATTTTGAGCCTCTCGCAGATTCTGAATAATGAAAACAACCCATCGCCGCTTTACAAAGGTCGCGTTCAACGCGGACCGGCTGCACCGGGCGAACTCGTTGGCGATATTCAGTCAATTCGCACTGGGTTTATTAACGTCGGTAGAACCGTAACCTCGGGTGTTGATCTCGACTTTAATGCCAAATTTTCGCTTGGCGCGTACGGTAAGCTTTCTACCAATGCCTTGGTAACCTACACGAGTGTTTACAAAAACAGCCCTGAAGATGGGTCGGGTTATACAACTTACGTTGATTACCGCGATTACCCACGCGTGCGCGGTACACTGCGTACGGTTTGGGAAACCGGTAACTGGGCAACAACATTGACCGCACGTTATTTTTCGGGCTTTCATACCTATAGCAATGGTGACCCATCAGCCGTGACTTGTAATAGCAAGGCTGCGAGCTCTATCTATTTGGGCTATTGCCGCGTCACCGAGCAGGTCACTTTTGATCTGGGAACCCAGTACCGCGGTATCAAAGACTTGGTACTGTCGGCGACCGTGCAAAATATCGGTAACCTGCGTCCGTCGGCTGATCCATTAAGCCGTCCCGCCAACACTGATTGGTTCTCTCAGAATGGCGCTTATTTGACACTGGGTGGGAAGTACACCTTCAGGTAATTTAAGACGTTCGCTTTACGATACAAAAAAGCCGCCCGAGAAATCGGGCGGTTTTTTTATTTTTTCCGCCCGTTGTAGATTGATGTTGATACTGTCCGCTGAACGGGCGCACAACAGCCGAGCTGTACCTGAATCAGTCATAATGCATTATGTTTAAACACGGAGCTATGCGATGCCCAGTAAAGTAGCAGAAGGTCAAGAGCGCGGGTGGATTATTCCCATTGGCGGTGCGGAAGAAAAAGAGAAAGAAAATTCGCCACAGATTTTGCAGCGATTCGTAGCACTTTGTGGCGCGGGCATTGGCACGGGTGCAGATATTGTTGTCATCCCGACGGCGAGCCGATTAGCCGATACCGGCGCACGTTATGAACGTATTTTTGGTGATCTCGGTGCGGGGCGCGTGACCGCGATGGATTTTGATACGCGTCGCGACTGCGAGGAGCGCGGGCGTTTGGATCGTTTGGAGTCGGCAACGGGTGTATTTTTTACCGGCGGCAACCAGCTGCGATTATCGACAATGCTCGGTGGAACCTCGGTTGCCAAAGCGCTGCGCGTGATGAACGCTTCGGGGGTGCATGTTGCGGGCACAAGCGCGGGCGCATCGTTCATCAGTGAGCACATGATTGCGTTCGGCGAAGAGGGCGCCAGCCCGACCGCAGGGATGGTGCGTTTGGCACCCGGTTTGGGTTTAACCAATCGTTTTGTGATCGACCAGCATTTCCGGCAACGTGATCGTTTGGGTCGCTTGATGGCCGCGCTGGCTTACAACCCTTTTGCGATTGGTATTGGTCTGG
Source organism: Burkholderiales bacterium (assembly GCA_025360815.1). GTDB lineage: Bacteria > Pseudomonadota > Gammaproteobacteria > Burkholderiales > Usitatibacteraceae > UKL13-2. The sequence continues at coordinate 10,922 of JANYBL010000022.1, read as the reverse complement.
ATGAAGATACCGCCGCGTTTATCCGCCCCGACAACGTGTTAGAAGTGGAAGGCAGTGGTAGCGTGACGATCGTGGATGCTTCCGGCATCCAGTTTTCGTCGATGGATACCGCTGAAGAAGGCCAGCCCGTCTGCATGCTGGGCTTGGCAGTGCATATTCTGATTGCAGGGGCAACTTACGATATGCACAACCGATTCGCGTCGGCGGGAACATTGAGCACGCGTAAAAGTTGAGGCGAGGATCTAAGGCGGAATAAAGAATCGTTTTTTGAAGAAGGAAATACCAGCTTCGCGCGATGCTGTTGGCGTAATTATTATTGCTTTCATGGATTTTTTTGCGGCCTTTTGCTAGGCACATTTAAAAAAGCCTCAACACCTAAAAGGGTTTCACCATGCGGATTCTCAATCGTTCAGTGTTCGTCGGCCCCTCGCTTTATGCGCATTTTCCAATCATTTATCTGGAAATTGACCTTGGCGCGTTGGAAGCGTGGCCGACCGGAAAACTTGGTACCGCGTATGTAATGAAATTAATCGACGCATTGCCAAACTTGAAAGAACACGGCTGCTCGTATCGTGTTGAGGGCGGGTTGATTCGCCGGATGCTTGAAGGCGAAGGCACGTGGCTCGGCCATGTGTTTGAGCATGTCGCGATTGAGCTGCAAAATATTGCCGGTGAGGATGTCAGCTTTGGCAAAACCCGCTCGACGAATCGTCCCGGTGTTTATACGGTGGTGTATGAATATGCGCAGCGCGACGAGGGCATTGAGGCTGGCGAACTCGCGCTGAAACTATTGTGCTCGCTGTTGCCAGATCATTTAAAACCCGAAGGCGTGGTGCCCGCCGATTGGGATTGGCCAACGGAGCGTGATGCCTACATCCGCTACGCGCAACGACGTGCTTTGGGGCCATCAACCGCAGCCATTGTGCGTGCGGCTGAAGCGCGCGGTATTCCCTGGTTGCGGATGAATGAGCAATCGCTAATTCAGCTGGGCTACGGCAAATGGCAGCAGCGTATCCAAGCCACCGTTACCGGACGCACCGGCTATATCGCTGTTGAGTTGGCGGGCGACAAAGAAGAAACCAATAAAATTTTGGCCGCGCGCGGTCTACCGGTGCCGCAACAAGAGCTGGTGCGATCAGCAGATCGGGCGGTGGCGGCAGCGAAGCGGCTCGGCTATCCGGTGGTGACCAAGCCTTATAACGGCAATCATGGCCGCGGGATTTCGATTCGCCTCACCAATGAAGCAGAGGTGCGTTCTGGCTTTGACGCGGCGGTTGAGCATTCATCGTCGGTGATCGTGGAAACTTATTTGACGGGCGAGGACCATCGCTTGTTGGTCGTCAACGGTGAGCTGATCGCCGCCACCCGCCGCACACCTGGACATGTCGTGGGCGATGGACAATCAACGGTTAAACAGTTGGTTGATGAGGTCAACAAAGACTCGCGCCGTGGCATCGGTCATGAAAAAGTGATGACCCGCCTTGCGCTTGATGCACAGGCCGATATGATGTTGGCGCGGTTGAATTACACGACTGAATCAGTACCAAACAAGGGTGAAGTCGTGATGTTGCGTTCCACTGCCAATCTGTCCACCGGCGGTACAGCAACCGATGTGACTGACATCATCCACCCCGATAACCGCGACATGGCGGTGCGGGCGATCACTGCAATTGGCTTGGATGTGGGCGGGGTGGATTTTCTGATTCCCGACATTACCGAAAGTTATCGTGATGTTGGCGGCGGCATTTGCGAAGTCAACGCAGCCCCCGGTTTTCGCATGCACGTGGCACCAAGTGAAGGTACGCCGCGCGATGTGGCGGGGCCGGTAGTCGATATGCTGTTCCCGCCAGGCACACCGTTTCGCGTGCCGATTGCGGGTATTACCGGAACCAATGGCAAAACGACCACATCACGGATGCTCGCGCATATCACCAAGATGGCGGGCTTCACACCGGGTTTGACCACAACTGATGGTGTCTATATCGACGGTCAACGCACGGTCGAGGGGGATATGACGGGGCCTGTCGCCACGCGGATGGTGTTGGCCGATGCGCAGATTGATATTGCGATTTTGGAAATTGCGCGCGGCGGCTTACTGCGCGCAGGGATGGGCGTACCGTTTATCAATGTTGGCGCAGTTCTTAACGTGCAAGCCGATCATTTGGGGATGAGAGGCATCGATACGCTGGAGCAACTATCGGAAGTGAAGCGAATCGTGGTTGAGGTCGCGAAAGATTGCGCAGTGCTCAACGCAGATGATCCGAATGTCATCAAAATGAGCGCCGATACCGAAGCCAAGAGTATTTGTTATGTCACCATCAACCCGCAGCACGCGGTGGTGCGCGAGCATATCCGTGCAGGTGGCCGAGCTTGTGCATTGGAGGCGGGTGTAAACGGCCAGATGATTACGCTCTACGACAAAGGCGGGCATATTCCGCTGATGTGGACCCATCTGATCCCTGCGACCTTAGAGGGGCGTGCGATGCACAATGTACAGAACGCCATGTTTGCGGCGGCAATGGCGTTTTCGCTTGGCATTAAGCTCGATGCAGTTCGCCAAGGATTGCGCACGTTTGATACGACGTTCTACCAAGCGCCCGGCCGCATGAATGTGTTTGATGAGCATCCGTTTAAAGTTATTTTTGATTACGGCCACAACGCGCATGCGGTTGGTGTGATGGTTGATTTGGCGCTGCGCTTGGATGTCGCGGGGCGCAGAATCATTGTGCTCTCCGCTCCCGGTGATCGGCGGGATGAAGATATCGTTGCCATTGCCGAAACAGTGGCCGGAAAATTTGATCATTACATCTGCCGCCGCGACGATTCGCTGCGAGGCCGCGATGTGATGAGGTGCCGAATATGCTCGCCAAGGTGCTACGTAAACAAGGCGTTGATGATGCCGCGATTGAGGTTATCCCTGACGAACAAAAGGCGATTGATACCGCGCTTCAAATGGGCAAACACGGCGATTTGTTGTTAATCTTTGCCGATGCCTTGGCACGCTCGTGGAAGCAGGTGACGAAGTTTTCACCGGCGGGCGGCACAAGTGATGCCGAGACAACCAAAAAGGCGTCGGCAAAATTAGCGCCGCCATCAGCAGAAAATACAGATGAAGGTGCTGCTGACGCGGCGCTGGAAGCAGCAGGATTTATCCGTGATGAACGCGGCCTGCGCTTCGTGAAAGAGAGCGATGATTGAGTGCAGATCTGAATGTGGTACTACCCCCGATAACCGAGCCGCTTGAGTCACCTCAACCAGTTCCGCCACCTCCGCTACCGCTGCCACCACCACTACTGCAATCAGAGCCGCATGAACCCTTCGCTTGCTTTGATGATTCCCGCCGCCTGACGGGGCCAAATCTCTATTTCGCTAGTACTGGCGCGGTCCTTGAGGCATTGGTCGACGGTGTGGGCGCTATCGCACTCGATGTGAATGCGCATCGACGATGGCACGACAATGTGCGCCGACTGGTAACAGAATTGGGTTGGCAGGCCGACGCCCGGATCGCGCCACACGCAGCCGGTGTCATGCTGGCATTGGCGGCACCGTTTCATCAACTTTTTACGGCAACCGAAGTGAATGAATGGGCTTGGGAAGAAGCCATAGGCGCGGAGCATTTTTTTGCGTCCAGCCCGACGAGCGATCTGGCGGATGGCACTCACGGTAACATCCACGATGGCATCGCCCATCGCAACCGAAAAAGCGCGCCCACCTTTGATCGCCTACACGCCATCAATGGCGATTGGCAGGCGGTTGTTGCGGTATTCAAAGCAAAAGCCAACGCCGAAATGAACCCACCGCTATATGCATTGTGCGAAGCCGCGCGCCTGAGACACCTACCGTTTTTCATTGACGACAAAATGCTGTCCGTTGGTGCCGGTGCCGGTAGCCAGTCATGGCCGATTGTCGATGATGCCGGCGCTCGCTTAGTGCTCCCCGCGCCTAGCGAAGTGCAGTGGCATGCGCTATATGATGTCCCGAAAGTGTTGGTCACCGGTTCCAATGGCAAAACCACAACGGTACGTTTGCTGGCGGCGATGTTGTCGTCATTGCGCGGAAAGCGCGAAGCCGCGCGCGCCGTAGGGTATTGCTGTACTGAGGGCGTGGTCGTTGATGGCATGCAGCTAGAAAGCGGTGATTATTCAGGCCCGGCGGGTGCCCGAACCGTGCTGCGTCATGCTGATGTCAAAGCCGCTGTATTGGAAACAGCGCGGGGCGGGATCCTGCGGCGCGGTTTGGCCGTTGAGACGGCGGACGTGGCGATCGTCACCAACATCAGCGCAGATCATTTCGGCGAATACGGTATCGATAATATTGCGAAATTAGCTGATGTGAAGCTCGTTGTGGGTAAGGCGCTCGGCACGACTGGAACGTTAGTGTTGAACGCCGACGATCCGGTGCTGATGGAAGGTGTCGCAGGCGCGGAACGCGCTGCAAGCCTCACGTGTGCCAAGGCGCTGTTTAGTCTTAAAGAAGAACATCTCTTGTTGGTATCGCATCGCGCGGCAGGCGGCTGCTGCTGCGACGTTCGTGACGGTAATTTGTGGCTCACCTACCAAGGTGTTGAGACCGATCTTGGGCGTGTCGCCGAGATGCCGTTGTCGATGGGCGGCGTGGCGTCTTACAACACCGCAAATATTGCAGCAGCGACTGCCGCGGCGGCGTTACTCGGCGTAGCACCTGATGCGATCGCGAAAGTGTTGTTGCGCTTTGGGCGTCGTCATCAAGACAACCCCGGGCGCTTGGAGCATTGGATGGTGGCAGGGGTGACGGTGATCGTTGATTACGCGCACAACCCCGAGGGCCTCTCGGCGCTGCTCTGTGTCGCGCACTCAATGCGGATGACAAATAAAAGCGCAAACACAAGCGCAAACACAAGCGCTAACAAGGGCGCAAGCGCCGTTGCAGGTGGTGGTGCGGGCGATGTTACAGGCGAGAGGGCAAGCAACGGGGCGGGCGAAAGTGCAGGAGAAAGTGCAGGCGAGGGTGCCACGGAAATTGGAAGGCTAGGCTTGCTGCTGGGACAGGCGGGCAATCGGGAGCCAGAAGCGATTGCCGAACTGGCATCTACGGCAGCAACGTTCAAACCAGATCTGGTCGTCATTAAAGAAATTGCCACGATGTTGCGCGGACGGGCGCCAGGCGAGGTACCCGCGTTGCTGGAAGCGGCACTCAAACGAGCAGGACACCCCGAAACGCAGGTCGTGCATGAGCCCGACGAGGTTGCCGCCGCGCGTTATTTACTGCAATGGGCCCAAGCCGGTGACGTTGTGGTGCTACCAATTCATCAAAAGGCCGCGCGCACCGCTGTGGTGGCGTTTATTGAAAGCAAGATGGTCGATGCTGATGACCGGTAGGGCGTTATGGTGGAAATTAAGTGATGGCGTATTTGAGAAAAAAGTTCGCGTAAACTTTTAACAGCGTAATGACCCTTCCAAGCCCCCAAAAACCCAAAAAAAGATCAATCGAATCAGCAAACAACAATAAGTGTCGCATCGAGCCAGCTCCACCTTTATAACAGCTTCCCTAAAATAAGCGAGATCGTATGGCGCAAATGACTCCCTCAGCCACAACTGCTCATTTCCAGTCTTCCCAGCCCTCCCAAGCTTCTTTTTTAGCGCCGCTAGAAATTTCGAATGCACTGTTAGATCGCATGCAGTATCTGGCCGACCCGCTCGCCGATACAACGATCAATAATATTCTGGGCGATTGGCTGTTGCCCGACACTCCGACCGAGCACGCATCTGGCAACGCCGTCGCAGGCGCGCAATCGCAGATGCAACCGCAACCGCAATGGCAAACGCAATTGCAGCCGAATTGGCAAAAGCTCGCCATGGTCAGTGCAATTTTTGAGCAATGGACAGACAATCAAAATTTGGTGGAATGGGACGGGGATGGGCATGGGATTCCCGCGGATATTGCCGAGCCATTGAAAGCTTATGTGCAGGCGGCGAGTAGTTTGCCGCCATGGGCTGACAAAGCCAAGATTGCCCGCGCCGAAGAACTGTTTATGGACTATGGCGCGCTTTCTGTGACGCTGTTATTTTGCGCCAGCTTGCCGGAATGTTATGTCGTTCCCGACTTGGCTGCGGTGTTGCAGACGACCGGCAAATTGATTAACCACGCCGAATATCGTGTTCGCTCGACTGGCGCGATGATCTTTCCAGTGATGATGCATGGCGGTCTTACCTCGCCGGTAGGGGGTGGCATCGCGCAGGTGTTCAAAGTACGTTTGATCCACGCAACGGTGCGCAATTTAATCTTGCGCGGTAACCCTGAGGCTGCCTTGGCGGCGATGGCTGGCGCGGTGAGCGCCAATCCAAATACGCAGGGCGCGGGCGTGATCGCGCCGTTAGCAACACTCGAAGGCACGCAAAATATGCATCAGACCCTGTTCGCGCGCGGCTGGAATCTGCATGAGGATGGTGTTCCCTGCAACCAGGAAGATCTGGGATACACACTGCTAACCTTTAGTTATATTTTTTTGCGCAGTATGCGCAAGCTTGGTCTTGGCTTCTCCGCCAGCGATGAAGAGGCCTATCTCCACGCATGGAACGTTATGGCGTATTTCTTGGGTGTCAACGAATCGCTCATGCCCAACACCATGGCGCAGGCGGAGGCGATGTTTAAGTTAATCCAGGCGCGAGGTCGTCAGGATCAGGAAAAACATAAAACCGAACAAGCTGAAAGTGCAAACCCTGACCCGCGCCCGCTCCTGGGCCGCGCGTTGATGGACGCCATGAAGCAGGCCATCCCGTTGTCGCTCATTAAACCGTTCCCAGTGATGTTGACGCGCTATCTTTGCGGACCAGCCACTTCAAAAGACTTGGGGCTCAGCGGCTGGATATCGTTCGCATCGCGATTCCTGTTTGCGACATCAATGCAAATCGCCCGGGCCGTCGATGCTGCGGTACGTTTTTTTGTACCCGGATTTTCGATCTGCCGGTTGATCACGCGGATTCTCGGTTATCGATTTATTTGTCAATTATTGATGGATCAAACTCGACCACTCAAAGTGCCGTTGCACGTTCGTGAAAGCGTTAATATCACCATGGCCGCCTGGGGTAACGATGCCAACGCCCCGAAATGGGTCAATGCCGTCGAGGACTATTTCACCGTCAAGGGAAACTGGCAGCGGCCACCGCAGAAATAGCCGTTGGCAATCAGGTCCATTGGACACAACAATTATTTTTGCCTAAATTACGGCTATTGGAGGAACATTTTTTCAACTGAATGATCTGCAACATCCTCCGTTTTTTTAAAGGGATTGCTTTCATTTAACTCGTTGACGTATGTTTCGACGCCACCAGTTTCGCGGCGCAAAAAATCCTCCACGGCGTGTGCGAAGCGCGGTTCCTTCAGCCAGTGCGCAGAATGGCAAGTTTTGGGCAGAAAGCCGCGTGCAAGCTTATGCTGCCCCTGCGCGCCACCCTCAAAAAGTTGAATGCCACGCTCAATACAAAATTCCAATGTTTGGTAATAGCAGGTTTCAAAATGCAGGCCCGAATGAAATTCTGTTGTGCCCCAGTAACGTCCAAATAGTGTGGTTGCATTGAATAAATTGAGCGACGCGGCGATGGATACCCCGTCCTTTTTGGCGAGGATAAGCAAAATATTTTCTGACATGCGCTCGCCAATTTGTTTAAAAAATGTGCGGTTCAAGTAAGGTGTGGAAAAATGAGCGTGGTAGGTTTTGGTATAACAACGATGAAAAAAATCCCAGTCGGCTTCGGTGATAGCGGCACCCGTTTTTTGCTCAAATGAAATGCCCGCTTCGGAAACCTTCCGGCGTTCTTGCTTTATTTTTTTACGTTTATCGTGACTCATCGTGGCTAAAAAATCATCGAACGATTCGTATTTTTCACTGCCCGTGCCAAGATTCGACCAATGAAATTGCACTGAGGCGCGTGACATAAAGCCGGCGGCGATCAGCGCTGCGTGCTCGTGCTCGTTGGGAAACAATACGTGGACGGACGAGACTTCACTTTGCCGGGCAATTTGCAGCAATGCCGAAATTAAAATTTCGCGATCCGCCGGGGTGTGAGCCATGATGCGCGTGCCACCGCAGGGCGTGAATGGCACTGCCACCAGTAGCTTCGGGAAGTAATCCAAACCGGCTCGCTCATAAGCCTCCGCCCAAGCCCAGTCGAACACATACTCACCATACGAGTTGCCCTTCATGTACATGGGCACAGCACCGACAAGACATGGTTTACCGTCAATCTCACGGGAGAGCGTAATGAACTGCGGTAGCCAGCCAGTTTCGGCAGTGGTACAGCTTGCATCAATCATAGATTGTAGGAACGCATGCTTTAACGTGGGATTGTCGGCTGCGAGGGAGTCCCATTCAGTTGGGGAGATGTTGTGGAGGCTATCAACAACGCTGACGACATATTCATGCATGTGTGAGACTTTAAAAATGGCTGCTAACAATGCGCGTGGGGAATACCAGCAGCCTGCCAGATTGAAAGGAAATCGGCTGAAAAATGACACGGACAGTGTATATTTTCAGAATTTTCTAGCCAATAGAACTATTTTTAGCTAGACAATCCTGAAAATCTGACCTCGCCAACGTCACCTTTCGCTTCAATTCTTTAAGTCCGACAGGCCGCTAGAGCTGACCGTATAATAATCGTAGAAAAAAATTTTATGCACGCTATTCATCAATAAGTATTAAAGAATTTTAAATATGAACTCCGCGCCTAGAGCCGCTATCCGCATTGCCGTTGCCCAGATGAACCCTATCCTTGGTGATCTCGCAGGCAATGTGGTAAAAATTTTGCAATATGCAGCCGATGCCAAAGCGCAAAATGCGACGCTACTGATTGCGCCTGAGTTGGCACTTTGCGGCTATCCGCCGGAAGATTTATTGTTTCGCCGTGATTTCCGCGAAGGTTGCGCAGTCGCATTAGGCGAGCTGGCATCGCAAGTTTCGGGCATATCGCTACTCGTTGGTCACCCGCATATGCAGAACGGAAAACTCTATAACGGCGCGTCACTGCTGGAAGATGGGCAGATTATTGGGACGTATTTGAAGCAGAAATTGCCGAACTATCAGGTGTTTGACGAGGCGCGTTATTTTTCGACTGGAGATGCACCGTTTGTGTTTTCGCACAGAGGCGTCAAGATTGGTGTGCTGATTTGTGAAGATGTTTGGTTTGCCGAGCCGGTGGCCGCCACCAAAGTCGCCGGTGCGGAAATGATTTTAGTGCCGAATGCGTCCCCCTACGATTTTCAGAAACTGCACCTGCGCTACGACGTCGTGCAGGCGCGCGTGGCCGAGAGCGGCCTGCCGATTTTGTATGCCCACATGACAGGCGGGCAAGATGAACTGTTATTTGATGGCGCTTCGTTTGCGATCAATGGCGGCGGCACCGTCGCGTTTCAGGCCCCCGAGTTTGCGGAACAGCTTGGTATCGTCGATTTTGTTGAGGGTGCGTTTAGCGGCGAGGTGCAACCAACGCTGTCGGTGGAAGCCAGCGTCTATCGGGGATTAGTGATTGCGTTGCGCGACTACGTAAATAAAAATGGCTTTCCCGGCGTGCTGCTGGGGCTATCTGGCGGCGTGGATTCGGCGATTACCTTGGCGATTGCGGTTGATGCGCTGGGCCGGGATCGGGTGCAGGCGGTCATGATGGCGTCCGACTACACGGCACAAATTTCTCTCGATGACGCGCGGGAAATGGCGGCGCTCCATGGTGTGAAATATTCAGAGATCGGCATCACACCGATGTTCGAACAATTTAAGAAATCGCTGGCAACTGAATTCGCCGGTAGAGCCGAGGACACGACCGAAGAAAACATCCAAGCCCGCGTACGTGGCACGTTGCTGATGGCACTCTCAAATAAATTTGGCGCGATGGTAGTCACAACAGGCAACAAAAGTGAGATGGCGGTTGGCTATTCCACGCTCTACGGCGATATGGCCGGCGGCTATGCCATTCTGAAGGACGTGGCGAAAACGCTGGTTTATCGGCTCTGCGCGTGGCGCAATCAGCAATCGTTGGTCATACCGGAACGGGCGATTACGCGCCCACCAAGTGCCGAGTTGCGCCCTGATCAGAAAGACCAAGACTCATTGCCCGATTATGCGATCTTGGATCAAATTGTAGAACTCTTCATGGAGCAAGACCGCTCGCCAACGGAAATTGTTGCCATGGGATTTGCGCGCCCCGATGTTGAGCGCGTCACGCGATTACTTAAAATCAATGAATATAAGCGCCGCCAATCGCCAGTTGGCGCTAAGATTACAAAACGCGGATTTGGTAAAGATTGGCGCTACCCAATTACCTCCAAATATTTTCCGAAATAGTTGTTATGTCGATGAAGTCCAAATTTTCAGCGCAGTTTCGAAATGCAAATTGTTTGATAGACAGTTTATAAACGTTTTATAAGCAATAAGGAAATGAGCTCAACATGAAAAAAATAGAAGCCATTATTAAACCGTTCAAACTAGATGAAGTGCGCGAAGCCTTGCAGGAAATGGGCGCTTCCGGACTGACGGTAACGGAAGTCAAAGGGTTTGGCCGCCAAAAAGGCCACACCGAGCTTTACCGTGGTGCTGAATATACGGTGGATTTTTTGCCGAAAGTAAAAGTGGAAGTTGTGGTGGCGGATGCGATGGTTGATAAAGCGATTGATGCAATCATCAAGGCAGCCCGCACCGGCAAAATCGGTGACGGCAAAGTGTTCGTGTCCAAAGTGGATGAGGCCGTTCGCATCCGCACGGAAGAGAAAGGAGAACTGGCCATCTGATTGGCTTATTAACCATCAAAGCACTATCTGACCTATGAAGCACTTAATCACTTCTGCACTCCTCGCCAGCACACTGCTCGGTTTCACTTTCACGGCCCGAGCGGCCGATGAACCTCCAGCTCCCGCGGTCGCCGCCAGCGCGCCCGCGGCCGCTCCTGCCGCTCCGG
>JANYBL010000086.1 GCA_025360815.1 Burkholderiales bacterium | reverse complement strand
AGTATGTTTCAGGGTGGCTCCTAACAAGTTGATAAAATAACATCAACTTGCCCGTCCACAATTTCGGGCCCCGCCTAGTGAGGCAACGATACCTTTTGACTGGTGCCTTCGGTAACCTTTAATGTGAGTCAATTCGTAGATGGGCGCGTAGTTTGACCGCTCGCGCTTTATCGGGTACGTTCGAAAATAGTGAAAAAAGCGTTTGAAATTCCTATACTTTCGGGTAGTCCGCTGAGCGGTGTAAGGCAGCCTACCCGCTATAAAGTGGCTACTCCGCGCTACCTCCGATCACCACGCGTCGTCCTCCCGATAACTTTCGCCTAAAAGGATTGAAATGAAATCAATGCCCACCCGAATCTCGCTTGGCGCCATTCTATTCACAGCTTTAATAGCTGCCACATCCGCGGTCGCCGAAGCGCAAATGCTCAAGATCTCGATGGTAGTGTCGTCCGCCGACAAGGTGGTGGCTTCCCCGACCATTGTCGTGGCAAACGGCGCAACGGGCAGCGTCGAAATTGGCGACCAAGGTTTCGCAGGTGCCATGAAGACCAAGGCCTTCCTCGCACCAACGATCCAGGCCGACGGCACGATCCTAATGCCAGTCACCGTGAAACTGACGACCGAGGGCGTGGTCGATGACAAGCCACAAATTTCTACCCATGAAATGACCGTGCAGCTCAAAGCGCATCCCGGCAAAAAATTCTCCCTAGCGGTGCCGACGCATGACGATAAAGCCCCGTTTTCGATGTCCATGCAAGTCGATTTGCTGACTGAGGAAGCCAGCGCGGCAATGCGCGCCGCCGGTAGCAAATAGCAAATAGCAAATGGGAACTTCGAATAACCCCTAATTTTCTTTCGTTGCGCAACACGCGCGTTTTTTCGCTGGTCTGAACTTTGTTTTTCTGCTTTTAGCGCATGGTTGCCTCAGTTCTCTGGGAGGGTTCCCCCGTTTCTCATGCCATCGACCCACTTCGTGCGTCAATGCTCACCCATCGCCGCAGGTTCACCACCATCGTCTGCACCGTGATCTGCGCCTTTGCCCGGTTGAGACCAATGCGGCGGATCGACTTTCCAATCACCTGCTCCTACGCGCTGAACACATGCTCAACCCGCGCACGGATGCGAGAGAGCTTGCGATTGCGCGTATGGATCGCCATCTGATCGTAGCGCTGACGATCATCCTTGCGCGCAATGCCGTCACGTAGCCGAAGCGTCTTGAGGGTTGACGTTTAGCCTCGCTGTCATAACCTCGATCGGCGTGAATGGTCCAACCGGATTCTTGACGCTCGCTGCCATTGTCAATCAGCGCTTCAAAGTGGGTCATGTCACTTTGATTGGCCGGCGTGACATCGGGTAGGCGGATGAGCTTGTGTTTCTGGTCAACGTTGGGGTGTGCTTTTTAGCCGAGGTGCCATTGTCCGCGTTTGGCTGTCCAGCAGCTCTAGGGTCCAGCAGCTCCAGAGTCAGGTCTCGCCTTTTGCTTATATCGCTTCAGCTTCCATTCTTTTCACAATTATATTTACTCTGGTGATTGATAGCCCGACTACCTTTGCGATGCCTGTCAGGCTGTGGTGGCCTTCTATTGCCGCCGCGTAGATGTCTGCGTCGCGCACGCTTGCGCGGGCGGGATCGATTAACGCTTGCAAAAGGCGAGACCTGGCCCCGTTTTCCGCTGACGATGGCGCCCACCGGTGGAAACATAGATTGCTGAGTTTGTCGTTCGCACGATTGGCGGTTCATGCCCCCAATGACGCTATTTTTCTTGCGTCAGCAGGCTATAAAACGCGGCAACACTTGATGCGATCACCTCTCTATCGCCAATGGTAGACGACGTGCTTTTGCACATTCCTGCCTGGCGTAAAATGGCTTAAAGTTTCAAGCTTGCCAGCCATGATTGCAGGACGTGCGTGGTGTGGGCGGGTTGTTCCAGCGGCGGCAAATGCCCGGCGTCGTTGATGTATTGAAGCGTCGCAGACGGCATCATGGATGCCATTTTGCGGTGCGCTTCGGGTTTGCAAATTCGATCTTCAGCGCCGCATACAACTAATGCCGGAACGCTAATTGTTTTAAGCAGCGGCCATGAATTTTTGCGCGTCGCTAAGGCGGTAATTTGCGCTGCGAATCTGGCCACGCCAAGATCAATCGCCATGGCGGTCACAGTCTCATCGAGTAGCTGACGTGTTTTTGCGTCATGCACGGCGTGTACGGCCTGAGCAGAAAAGTAGTTCGGCAGCAGCTCGGTTTCAATCATGGCGCGAAAATCACCGTGAATCGCCATGATGATTTGTGTGTCGCGATTTCGCCGTCGTTGCGCCGTATCGGCACCACAGTCCGTATCAAACAGAGCCAACGCCACGACGCGTGCGGGAGCCTGGCGTATTATTTCCAGCGCGACCATGCCGCCCATCGAGAGACCAACAGGAATCACCGGCCCTGCGGCTTTAGCAAGGGCGATGGTTGCCATTGCGCTGATACTGTCCGCCATCCCATAGTCAACGATTGTGCACGCCCAGTTGGCTGAGAGTGCATGTCGCTGCACATTCCAGACGCGCTCATCGCAAAGCGTGCCGGGCAGGAACAGCAGGGTGGGGCGTTGCACAGTGGCCAAATCAGGTGCCGAGAACAACAAATACTTCTGCATCCGTGATGGCTTCAATCTGGCGTGCCCTATTACGTGGCACGGTGAAAGTATCACCTGCGCCAAGCTCCACTGTGGTACCCGTGTCGTCGCGCCAAATAACGTGTCCGCGATGGACTATCAACACTTCGACGCAATCGCGCACCCGCATGGCCGTTTTTGCGCCAGCATGCATGGAATGGTGATGCAGGCCAAAACCATGCGGCATTGAAATGAGTGCGGCAGAATTTTCAGCTTTAACTTCGCCATCGCCGATCAGGACGGTATTTGAAGTGCGAGGTAAACGATCTGATGCCGCAGCTGTGCGCAGTGAGTCATGGCGCACCACGTTGCTGACCATCTCGCTTATCGTCGGTTCGCGAATGTAGGCAATTTCTGCACGACTCGACGGCGCCATGACCGTGGCACCGTCAGGCACCATTTCGCCCTCGATCGTATCGATCAGCGTTCCATCTTCAAGCAGGATCAAGCCGAAGTCGCGCGCTTTTTCAATGACATGCGGTGCCCAGTGCACGCGGCCCGGGTCATCACCACCCAACACCGCGAACATGAAACCGACATCGGTCCCAATATTCTCAAAGCCGCGAAAAATATGAATCGGAATTGAAATCGTATCACCTGAATGAAGAACAACTTCACCCGCGTCGCCATGTTCGCCCCAAAAAAAACGCCAGGTGCCCTGATGAACGATGAACACTTCTTCAGAGTCATGACTGTGCAGCGAATTGGTGCAACCGGGTGGCTGGCGTGCCGCGCCAATATTGAAACCGTGGGGCTCACGAATATGAACATATTGGCGGGGGTTTTCAGCAACACCTGGCCCAATGATGGTGAAGTTTTCTTTTTTGTCGCTGCCCGGGCTGCGCGCATCAATAAAAGCATTAACGCACGGCCTGAGTTCGCTATATCGAACAAGACGATTTTTTAGCGGAGAGGGCGGTGATGGCAAGATGACTTGGGCAGGCACAAAATGTCCTTGGCTTAGGCTAGTGGAATGAGATGATCAGCTATCGATGATGACATCGTCAAAGCTGTCGCCCGCCGTCAACAGAAAAAATTGCGCCTGTTGAAAACGTGAAATGCGTTGCGGCAGCGATCACGGCCTGCGCGACATCTGCGGGCGTGGCGAGGCGCGAGAGTGGTGTGCGTGCAACTTGCTCGTGTCGCCAATCAATGTCCAGGCTTTTGACGAATTCGGTGTCTACCAAACCTGGCGAAACCGAGACGACGCGGATTGCTGGTGCCAATGCGCGTGCGAGTGATTTGGTCATGTTGTCGAGTGCGGCCTTTGATGCGCAATACATTACGTTGCTTCCCACCGCGCTGGCCGCCGCAATTGACGAGATATTAACAATCAGCCCCGTGCCATGCTGCGCAAGCAACAGGCGGAACGCACGCGCAGTAGCGAACGGCCCACGCACATTGGTGGCGAGAATGTCATTGATAAGCGCGTCATCTAGGCCGTCTAAATCCGGATGAGCCACAAAGCGCGTGGTGCCTGCACAGTTGATGAGTATATCCAGGCGTCCGTAGCGTGATTTGATTGTTTCGGCGAGTGTCGCGAGTGCAGTACTGTCAGTGACAGGCGCGGCCAAGGCGGCGTGATGTTGAGTTTCTAACACAGACTCTAAATTAGCCGAAAGCGCGCGCGCTTTCTCGGATGACTTATTAAAACCAACGATAACGCTTGCACCTTCATTTGCCAACGCATGACAGATAGCAGTACCCAAGCCGCCCGCACCGCCGGTGACAAGCGCCACCTGCTGGGCAAGTTTGGGCGTGTGATAGTTATGCGCCAAGTCTTTCATAAGCGATACGTTATTTTTTCAGGCGACGCACACGGATGTCAGCTTGCTCTTTGTGGCCGGCAAAATGCTCCAGCTCGCACAACCGCGAGCAATATTCGCCGATCATCACCGAGGCTTCGTCGGTCAGCACACGCTGATAGGAATGTGTTTTGATAAATTTGCCCACCCACAATCCGCCTGTGTAGCGGCCAGCGCGATTGGTGGGCAGTGTGTGATTGGTGCCGATGACTTTATCGCCATATGACACGTTTGTGCGATGTCCCAAAAACAGTGCGCCGTAGTTGGTCATGCGTTCGAGAAACCAATCCGGATTTTTCGTCATCACCTGCACATGCTCAGAGCAAACGCGCTCGGCTTCTTCCAGCATTTCGTTCTCGGTGTCGCAAAGAATGATTTGCCCATAATCGCGCCACGCCACGCTAGCGATATCGCGAGTGGCCAGACGCTTCAATACAAGCTCGATCTGCTCAGGCAACTCGGCGGCAATTTTTTTGCTGGTGGTGATGCATACAGCGGGAGAATTGAGTCCGTGTTCGGCCTGACCTAGTAAGTCCACCGCGACTAGCTCGGCATCCACCGTGTCGTCACAGATGACCAACGTCTCCGTCGGGCCAGCTTGCAGATCAATGCCGACTCGCCCGTACAGCTGACGCTTGGCTTCGGCGACATAAGCATTACCGGGGCCTACCAACATATCAACCGGCTTCACATTCTCTGTTCCGAGCGCCATCATCGCCACCGCCTGTACGCCGCCCACCACGTAAATTTCATCGGCACCGGCCATTGACATCGCGGCCACAATGGCAGCCGCGGGCTTGCCCTCGTACGGCGGTGCGCAGGCAATCACGCGCTTCACACCGGCAACTTTGGCGGTCAGTACGCCCATATGGGCAGAAGCCAGCAGTGGATATTTTCCGCCCGGCACATAGCAGCCCACTGAATTAATCGGAATATTCTTGTGACCCAGCACCACGCCGGGCAACGTTTCTACTTCAACGTCCTTGAATGACATGAGCTGAATTTGCGCAAACCGCTTGATTTGCGTTTGTGCAAAACGAATATCTTCAATGGCTTGTGCAGGGAGTGATGCTATGCAAGCCGTAATTTCAGCATCGGTCAGCCGAAATGATGGTGGATTCCATTTATCGAATTTTTGCGAGTATTCGTGGATAGCGGTGTCGCCGTGCTGTTCAATGTCGTTCAGGATGGCTTCTACGGTCGTTCGTATACCTGAATCCAGTTGCGCTTTTTTATCGGCAAGCTTACCCGTTTTAAGATGCTGAATCATGTGCAACAATCCTGTTGAAATAGAGGTGAAAGTTGGCGTTATAAAGTGCCTGCTATTTGCGGCGCCGATAGATCCAGCGATGAATTTATGGTGAAATTGATGAGCTGTTCTGACGATTGATTATCAATATTATATACTTTAGTTGTACTTCGAATGCAATACATTAGGCTTGGCTATAGGCTATTAGCACCAAGCTTTATGTAAACTTTAATGAAAAGACATCGAAAATATTGCATTCGCAGTATTTATTTTGGCTTTGAATTCGTTTTTTAGCGCGCCGACAAGGGTTTTTAAGATGAGTGATAACGATAGTGAGAACGTTAACGTTAACGAGAGCGAGAACGATAGCGATAACGTTAACGATAGCGATAGCGATAACGAGAGCAGTGCAAATCAAGAGAAAATGCGCGGATTCGATCCGGCGTTTCGTGATCTCGACCACTATATTCGCGTGATTACTGAACGAATCTGGGAAGGTCGGCGTATTGACGACATTTATGCTTATTATTCCGATCCTTGTATTGTTGAAACGCCCTCGTCAGTTAGTAGCAGTGTTGCTGATGTTGTCGCGGGTACCAAGGCCACGCTCACGCAATTTCCGGATCGCCGATTGTTGGCTGAAGACATCATTCAATCAGGAGGCGCAGAGCATGGCTTCTTAAGCTCGCACCGCATCATCTCGACCATGACGCACTTGGGTGACGGTAATTTCGGAAACGCAACAGGACGCAAAATTCATGTGCGCACGATCGCCGATTGTGTGTGTAAAGACAATCGCATTATTCACGAGTGGCTGGTGCGAGATCAGGCAGCGATTGCATTGCAAGTGGGTATCGCGCCGCGTGAACTGGCGCAACGCTGGCTGAATGAGCGCGGTGGCTGGCATAAACCAGTCGCAGGTGCCGCCCCTGTCGGCTATGTGTCGCACATCAGCCGCGACGCCATGGCGCAAGACTACTCTTCAGCTATTCGTGAATTTGCAAACGGTAAGGCGAATGCGCCAAAAACGTACGGCGATGCCGTGCATCACCTTGGGCCAGGAGGCGAAACCCGTTATGGTCAGGACGAAGTTGCCGCATTCTGGCGGGAATTATTTTCCGCATTGCACGTGCAGTCGTTCGAGATTGAGCATCTCGCGATGCGACAAGGTGCTGGCCGCGCAGATCGCGTCGCATTTCGCTGGCGGGCGAAAACATTGCACAACGGCGCGGGACGTTTCGGTAATCCTAATGGTAGGGCGGTTGAAATCATGGGCATCAATCATGCCGAATTTTTTGCGGGGCGCGTGCTGCGTGAGTGGGTATTGATTGATGACGTTGCGCTATGGATGCAGGTGCTGAGCGAGGTGGAACCAGGCCACGAATAGAAATAAAAATTAAAACACCAGCATCCAAGCCCTGTTTAGGGCAAATATGCGCGAAAAGCCTCGCCAGTACTGGAGTTTTATTTTAAGGCTTTATTTTTCCGGCAAGTGCGCGCGCGCCTTCCAGCAAAAATCCATGATCGGAGGCGAGCATAAAAAATGTGGCACCCTTGGCTTGCCATGTAGCGCAATCCTCCGTTGGCGGAACGAACATCCCGATGGTTTTTCCGTGTCGTAATGAAACCTCGCAAATTTTATTTACGGCATCAATGACGATGCTGTCAGACGGATTTTTAGCGCCCAGCGAAATTGTTAGATCGATCCGGCCAACGAACAGGCAATCAATGCCTTCTACTGAGGCAATGTCGTCTAGATGATTCAGCGCCTCAGTGTCCTCAATTTGCGCGATGACAATCGTGGATGCAGCACTATCGCGCACATGATCCGCCATTGACTTGGTGGTGTAATGCGCCGCACGACTGGAGCCCGCGTAGCCGCGGCCATTTGCGCCGTACTGTGCCTTGCGCACGGCCTCGGCAGCTTGCGCGCCAGAGACAATATGCGGCAGCACCACGCCAGTGGCACCTGCGTCAAGCACGGTGAGAATTTCACCCGCCGTGCCCGATTGTACGCGCACGAGTGATGGCATATCGTAAGCGCGTAGTGCCGCGATGCAGCCATCGATTTCCATACGACCAAATGGCGCGTGTTCGGCGTCGATACACACGCAGGCGAGTGGCGACAAACCAAGCACTTCGCAAACAATCGGCGAGGGCGTTTTGAGGAACGTGCCCATCATCGGCTCGCGAGCGAGCAGACGGGCGCGGAAATTATCGATTCTTGAAACGGTTGACATCAGTTTTTACTCCGACCCCATAACCGATCTGATGCGATCGCGGCGCCTTCAGCCAGCGCGCCCAGCTTGGCGTAAACAATTTCAGGATCGACGTTACCAAAACCGGCGAATGTGGAAAATCCGCAATCGGTTCCCGCGATGACGCGATCACGGCCGACGATATGGGCGAAACGCTCAATCCGTTCAGCGACTAACAGGGGATGCTCGATAAAATTCGAAACTGAATCCAGCATGCCGGGTACAAGAATTTTGTTGTCGGGAATTTTTGCGTCGCGAAATACCGTCCATTCATGCTGATGGCGCGGGTTACATGATTCAAACAACAGCGCCTGCGGCTTGGCTTTGAGTGCAATCGGCAGCACGATTTTCATCGGCACATCGCAGTGATGCGGGCCTTCGTAATTTCCCCAGCAAACATGCATACGCACGCGATCAGCGGGAATATTTTTCAGCGCCTCGTTCATGATTTCCACATGTTGAATCGCAACGCGAATATATTCTTCCTCCGGTTTGTCCTTGAACATCATGTGACGGCCCAAACCCAGATCGGGTGAATCAAGTTGCAATATAAAACCAGCCGCCACAATTGCTTCGTATTCGGGCCGCATTGCTTCGGCTAGCGCTTCCAGATACGCAGTTTGCGTGGGATAAAAATCGTTGGGCTGAAACAGCGCAATCACGCCAGGCGAGGCCGCATTCATGAAGGCGCCGACGGGCGGTGTTGCTTTAATCGCCGCATGCAGATTGGCGATATCCGCGTTCAATGGTGCGTGATTTTTTACGGCAATAGCACTGGTGCAGCGCGGTCGGCGATAGGTGGGCGTGCCGCCTGCAGCAGCCAGGCGTTTCATAAAACTGGGAAATGCTTCCAAGTCCTGCGGTGTGCGGCGCGGGCTGTCCCCTTCGAAGCCCGAGATGCGATCCTTGATGTAGGTCGCATAGCTGATTTTTGATTGTTCGCCATCACTGACCAAATCGATGCCCACCTTCACCTGCCGCGCGACGACATCGCGCACCGCTGCGGCCATCACGCGCTCGTATTCGTTGGCATCAAATTTATCACCATTTTCCTGCGCAAAAATTAAATCGGTGACCTGTTGCGTGCGCGGCAGGCTGCCAACGTGGGTGGTCAAGATGCGATCTGTGGGCAAGTTCATGGCAATACTTTCAGAAATATTATTTGTGGCCAATTAAGATGAGTATGGGTAGGTGTAGCTAAAGTGCGGACAACGACGTCAACCTAACGCGGACGTGCCGCCCTCGATAAATTGCGCCGAGAACACGCGCTTTTCCGGCGGTGAATCTGGCTTTGCGATGAGGCCAATCAACATCTCTGCCGCCGCCTGCGCCATCATTTGCACGGGCTGTCGCAGTGTCGTCAGGTTGTAGCTCAGCCACCGTGATGGCTCCACACCATCAAAGCCGACGACGGACAATTTTTCCGGCACGGCGA
Organism: Burkholderiales bacterium; assembly: GCA_025360815.1. GTDB lineage: Bacteria > Pseudomonadota > Gammaproteobacteria > Burkholderiales > Usitatibacteraceae > UKL13-2. The sequence goes on along the minus strand of JANYBL010000086.1, from coordinate 14,374 downwards.
GTTTAAGTTCATGTCGTGCGGTATCCACACAGCCAATTGCCATCACGTCGTTGCCGCAAATAATGGCGTCTGGCGCGCGACCCAGACGGCGAACGATGTCGCGTAATCCTGCAGCACCGCTGTGGTAGTCGTAGTTCCCCTCAACGACGATGGGTGCCGCCAAACCGAGCTCGGCCAGGCGTTCGCGTGCGCCCTTGGTGCGTTCCTGTCCAACCACGGAATCGGTCGGACCGCTGATGATCGCAAAACGTTTATGGCCTGCGGCCGCGAGGCGGGAGACCAAAATGCGTGCGCCTTCGATCTGATCACAAATAACCGCGTTCACGGCCTTGTCTTGCAATGTGCGGTTATACAACACAAACGGAATTTGTCGCCGTTCAAATTCACTGACGTGCTGCGGCGATAATCGCGCCGCGGCGACGACTCCATCAACCTGATACTCCCAAACTTGCGCAATCATTTTGTCCACGTCGGCTTCATGCGGCAAGGTAAACAAAAGCACGCGCATGCCGCGTTTTTCGAATTGCTGGCAGAGTTCAGAGAGCACTTCGGGATAGTACAGATTAGTCAGGTTGGAAATTAATACCGCGACCAGGTTGGAACGCCGCGTAATCAGACTGCGCGCGATGGCATTCGGCGTGTAGTTGAGCTCGCGTGCGACCTTCATCACCAGCGCACGCATGCTCGGCGAAACACTGGCACCGGGTTTGAAACAACGCGAGACCGCTGATTGCGAAATGCCCGCCTGCATTGCAACATCGTAGGACGTGACCTGACGCTTGATGCCTTCGCGGGCGCCATCGCGTGCACTTTCACGGCCACCCTCGCGGCTGGCGTTGCCGGTTGCGCGGGCAGCTATCTTGGCCTGATTTCGTGGCGCACTTTTTTGCAACGGGGCGACCAGTTTTGCGCCCGCTTTTTTGGCGGATATCGTTTTTGCAAGCGCGGCTTGGCTGATTTTGCGGAATGCGGACATTTTTGTGAAGATCGCCGTGAGCGTTCAGGTTGGTGTCGAGCTGCCGAGGAGTGGCGGTGAATTATTAATTTGATTATAAACGAAAATATTCTTTGAGCCAGCAAAAATGAATTCGAAAATGCATTCGATTGCAAGTAATGTACACCCGATTTAAACTAATTTCCGCCCGTAAATGAGCAATATTACGACAGTCCGGGTGGAAATATGTGTAGATTTCTTGACAAGAATTGACTTCGCATGCATAAAATGAAAGCCTGAATTATATTTTTATCAGCAAAAAACGTCTTGTGCCATCCGCGCAGGTCGGGAATAGGTGCAGTAAACACGCGTTTATAAGTCCGTTAGTAAGTCCGTTTGGTGCCGCATGATGCATTCGCAAGTCGGCATCCTTTGATGATCAGATTGGGAGGTTCAGCATGAGAGCACTAAATACAACAAAGCAGATGAGACCTAAAACATTGGTGGCTCAGGTTGCCGTGGCGATTGGAATTGGCCATGCGTTGAGTGTGGGGATTGCGAGTGCACAAACTGCACCGCCAACAGTGCCTGCCGATACGGCGGCCAAGCCGCTCGCCGATGCGCAAACCCCGCAAAAAGCGGCGGAGGCATCGAAAAAGATCGAAGAAATCGTAGTGACCGCGCAGCGTCGCCCCGAGAACAAACAAAACGTGAGCGTGTCGGTTTCGGCAGTCACCGCCGAGACGCTCAATGAACGTAACATTACCGATTTATCAAAAATGGAAGGAACGGCGCCGGGCTTCACCTTTGGTCGCTCGGGCACAGATGCGCGCCCCGCGATGCGCGGCGTGCGCACCGAAAACGTTGCCGTCAATGGTGATACAACAATTGGTTTTTTTGTGGATGGCATTTACAAATCGCGTGCGCAGCAGGCATTAGCGGGCTTTGTCGATTTGTCGCGTGTTGAAATTCAGCGCGGTCCGCAGGGCACGTTATACGGCCGCAATACGTTTGGCGGCAATATCTCGATTGTCACTAATGCGCCGGTCTTCAACGACTTTCAGGGCGCAGCCAGTCTGCTTTATGGGAGTTTCAATAAAGTGCGTGTCGAGGCCATGTTGAATGTTCCGGTCAGCCCTACCTTCGCAGTTCGGTTTGCCGCTACCGTGGATCAGGCAGATGGCTATGTCAAAAACGATTTTAACAGCGCGGCAAATTTATTTGATCAGGATTTAAAATACGTGCGCGCCTCGGCAAAATTCAAACCCGACTCCCGTTTTGAGGCCACTTTGCGCGCAGACTACACCGATCAAGGCGGTAATGGCGGTTCTGCTTTCGGCTATAAGCAGGCAGGCACTTTTTATGACCGCGCATCTTGCCAGCAATTATTCAATGCATCACTGGTTCTTCTCAATGCTCGCCCGGGCAATCGCGATGGCGTCAATGATTGTGTTCGCTCTGTGGGCGCAGGTGCGGGTACGGGAGCCAATGCAATCGGCGCTGGTGTCGATCAAGGTATTCCGATTTACAAGCCGGGCAATGCCTATCGCATTGACACAGATTTTCAAACCTCGCAAAAAACCAGAGATCAAAGTCTGGCGCTTGACATAGCCTATCGTTTTGACGCATTTAGCCTGAAATCAATCACGGGGTATGCGGATTTCAAAACCACGCGTTCATCAGATTCTGACATGTCGGCGTCGACCATTGCGGTGGATGTACAAACCACCAAAGCCAGAACGTTCTCGCAAGAGCTACAAATTATTTCCGAAGGTTCCGGGCCATTGAGCTATGTGGCGGGTTATTACTATTTCAAGGACAATCTGCGCGGCACGCTATACAGCGTGCAACTGCCGCGCACGATTCGTTCTGCTGCCTTGGGCGCACCGCTTTCACTGGCGCAAAACGGCGCGAGTTTTTTTGATGATCCGATTGCCGAAACCGAATCAAATGCTTTGTACGCGCAGGGCTCATGGAAGTTGAATGAGCAGTTATCTTTTACGCTGGGTGGACGCTACACGGAAGATAAAAAGCATTTCAAGTTTGCCAACACCAATTCCATCGCGCCCCGTAACCCTAACACCGGCATACCCGATGGCACGCTGGTCACGTTGACCACACCGTTGCCGCCTGATTCCGCATACGGCACGGCGGGCACGTCTAATTGCGTTCCCGCTCGTGGCCCCGGTTTTTATTGCGATCCGGCGAATCCGAACATTTTGCTGGGTGGCACGTATGACGAAAAGACGTTTTCAAAATCGACTGGTCGGGCGGCAATTGACTACAAAGTTGCCAAAGATCAGCTGCTCTACGCCTCATATTCAACAGGCTTTCGCTCGGGCGGATTTAATTCCGGTCAGGCGCTTGAGGCTGTAAGAACTTTTCTGCCGGAAGAAGTGAAGGCCGTTGAGCTTGGAACGAAGAACAGGTTCTGGGGCGGCACGGTGCAAGTGAATGCAGCAGTGTTTCAAAACCAGTACACCAATTTGCAGGAGCAGCGCCAAGTGCCGATCGGCGCGTCCACCATTTCCGTTATTTTTAATGCGGCCAAGGCCAAATCCAAAGGGCTGGAAGTGGAAGCAGAATGGCTTGCTACAGATGAGCTCTCTTTGGGCGGTACATTGTCACTGCTCGAGGCGAAATACACCAGCTTCCCGGATGTCGCTTTACCTTTCGGCACGTCAATCTTGGTTGCCGATTCAACACAAACGGCACCCACGGTGGTGAATGGCGTCACTATTGCGCCTGCAGGTCAGCGTCGCGTCTTTGCGCCTGGTTATTCATGCGGCGTGGTTCCCGGCACGGGTGGTGTAGGGCAGCCCACAGTGGCGTTTGGTTGTGATTTATCTGGCAAACGCGTGCCGTATTCGCCTAAATATTCGGGTTCATTGTTTGGCAGCTATGAAATCGCTTTGGCGAGCGGTGGCAAGATTACACCTGCTATTGTGGCAACATTTTCCAGCGGATTTTATGGTCAGCCGACCAACGCGGAGATTGAGAAGCAGGGCGCGTATGTAAAAGGCGATTTCCGTGTGAACTGGGAAGTGAATAAAAAATTCTCAGCACAATTCTTTGTTGATAATTTTACGGACAAGCAGACGATTAACCGCTTTGTGTGGGGTGGCGGTGGCGCTTTGCAAGTCAGTGCCGCACCGCCGCGCACGTGGGGCTTGAAAGTGACGTACAAAACTTTTTAAGTTCACGCGGTAGCACCCAACCCGGTTTGCTGATGTTCACACAACGCTAACCGGGTCGTTTTATTTACGACGTAATTTGATGCGTGCTTAACATGCGCTCAATCTGTAACCAGGCGCCTGCGTACTGACAAAAAATGACGGCAATTTTATGAGCGAACATTCACAGGCAGAGTTGTTGGCCGAAAAATTAGCGTATCTCAACGCGTGGGCTGTCCTTGACAAGCTGGCATCGCCACACTGGCCGCGCGCGCTGACAGAGCTGTATGGTGCCGATGTGGCCTGGCATGGTCCGCATCCGATCAATTCGCATCACGGCGCCGCGAATGTGGTTGAAAAATTCTGGCAGCCGTTTTTGCATGCTTTCCCGGATCTCGAGCGCCGCGATGATATCGTGATCGCTGGCAGTTTCAAAGGGGGAAAATGGATTGGCGCGACCGGCTATTACACCGCAACTTTCAAACACGATTGGCTCGGTATCGGCGCGACCGGCGGCGTGGTGAATATTCGTTATGGCGAATTCAGCCGCATGAACGCAGGCCGTGTGCATGAGGTTTATGTCATTGTGGATATTCTCGACATCCTGCATCAGGCTGGTTGCTGGCCTGCCGTGCTGCCGAAAAGCCGCGGGCCGCTCGATCGTGTGCCCGGACCGGCATCGCGCGATGGCGTGGGCAGTGTCGCTGCGTTGTCAACCGAAAGCGAGGCCAGCCTGAAACTGGTTGAGGCGATGATTAAAGGGCTCATGGAATACGATGGTAAAACGCTTGCCAGCATGGCGATGGAGCGCTTCTGGCATCCGCACATGATGTGGTACGGGCCGGCGGGAATTGGCAGCAGCCGGCAACTCACGGGATTCCAGCAAGTGCATCAAATTCCTTTTCTCAACGCGTTTCCGGATCGTCGCGGCGGTGATCATAAGGCCCGCATTGGCGAGGGTGGATTTGTCGGTTCAACCGGCTGGCCGTCGGTGCGTGCCACGCATCTGGGTTCGTGGCAGGGCGTGCCCGCGACGAATCGCGCCATCAGCATGCGGGTGATGGATTTTTGGCGGCGCGAAAATAATCTGCTGCGTGAAAATTGGGTGTTTATCGACATGATCGAATTGTTGTTGCAGATGGATGTGGACGTGATGAGCGCAATTTGATGTCTACACCGATGCGCGCCGAAGATATATCTACCACACGCCGCTGGCTGATTTTTGCGGCGATCATGGGCGTGTATGTGTTTTACGCATTCTGCTGGAACACTGAAAATTTTCTCAGGCCCTACATGGCCGAATCGCTGCGACTCAGCAAAGAAAAAGTCGCGGCTTTTTATACGTTGCAGGCGCTGGGCGCCCTGATTGGCGCGTTAATCATTCCGCAATTTGCGGATCGCTACAGTCGGCGCAACACCTTTGCGCTCATTGCCATGGCCTTCGGTGCCGCGTCAGTCGCATCGCTCGCGGTGACGAGCTTTTCGAGCGCATTGGCGCAGCGATTCGTCATGGGTTTTTTCATGGGTGGCGTATTTGGCTGCGCGGTCAGTTTGTATGTCGGCTTGTTCTCGCAAACGGTACGCGGATTGCTGGGTGGGTTGGTGCAACTCGTCTATAACGGTGGCGATGCGGCGTTGTCGTGGTTTGGCCGCCACTACGCCGATCAATGGCAACTGGTGATGGTGATCGGCGGCGCCGGTGCAATTGTCACGGGCTTTATCGTATTTTTTGCGGTGCCGAATGATCGCGCATTAGTGCCATGGGGCGGCGAGGCTGCACGTGCCGGAAATTCAAAAAAGCTCGCGCTGATTGAGTTATTTGCAGCGGGATATTGGCAAATTACATTGCGGCTAGTGCCCTTGTGCGGCCTTAATTTTTTTGCGTTTCAAGCGTTCAACGGCTGGATTACGACCTACCTCAAAGAAGACCAAGGCATGTCACCCGATATGGTCGGCAAACTGCTGACGACTTTGCACGTGGGCTCGATGATGGGTGCAATCGTGTGGGGTTTGCTGGCAGATCGTTTTGGCCGCCGCTTCAACGCGCTGGGATTTCTGCTGGCGGCGATTTGCGTGGTGATTTATCTTAATGTTCCGCAAAGTCCGATCATGCTTGGCATCGCTGGATTCGCGTATGGATTTTGCCTCGTCTCCACGTGCATCTGGGGTCCGTATTTTGCTGAGCTTTATCCTGAGCATTTGCGCGCCACGGCAGCATCGATATTCAATTGGGGTCGAATCGTCTCGCTATTCGGCGCGCTGATCGCGGGTGCGGTTGCGCAGCGTTACGGCCTGCATACCATTATGTACATTGGCGGTGGCACGTTTTTGCTGGGTGCAATAGTGTGGTGGAGTCTGCCGGAAACGCTCGCGGCTGCGCGAAAATAAATAGGGAACTTCTAAAAACCTACTGCGCGGGTCGATTTCGTTCCAAGTGCGGTTGTATCAATATGTACCTGGCCGACTTGGGTCGTTCACAAAGTACACGTGAGCTTTTTTAGGATTTCGTTCACCTCTTTTCGATGCGCCAATTCCTTCTCAAATTGCCGTATTCGTTCCTGTTTTGGGTGCAGGCGTTGGGTAGTCCCGCTGGCCTAGTGATGCGCCAGAAGCTATTTATCTAGGGTCGAATAGCCAACCCCAAGTTCCTGTGCCGATTGTTTGAACGTGCGCTGTGGGTGGTTTAACGCAATCACGACCATTTCTTGCTTTTGCTGATCGCTATATCGTTTCTTGTTCATTCTCATATCCTGAGGTATTGTTAATTCTCAGAGGATTTATCTGTCCACTTTTTTGTCTAGTTCCAGGGTAGCGTCCGGCCTTAACGGGGGTAATTGCCGGGTGATTGGGGGCATTCAGAACGGCACTTTGCGCATCCTCGTGGTGCAGGTTGGCAACTGGTGTGAGATTTACCGATAGCCAATTATTGTCGCGCGAAGGCATGGCATGGAAGCGTCTACAAACCCAGGTAAATTCTGATAAAATGCAACAGTTTGATTGAATAGTTTTGGGTACGCAAAGGTGGTACGCATACCGTTCAATGAGCGCTCTTAACCTATTGATTTGGTTTGTAACTTGACAGTTGCTGCGAATTCCGCCCACTCCGCCAACTAAATAGAGGGCGAACTTATCTCAAGTTCGCCTTTTTTTATATGTACTTTTATAAGTGTTCGCTTATCTGCTTGCCGCTGTTCATGGTGAGCGGCGTAAGTTGTACATGCAACGTACTATTGTTTTTAATTGTTTTTATCATCTTCGCCAGTTTTGCCTTATGCTTTCGCATTATTTTTTATATTTCATTCATTTATAAGCGCCATTGCCCATGCTTGAATACATTCGTACCGCTGCCAAAACTTGGATTGCCAAAGTAATTTTGGCGCTAATTACCGTTCCATTTGCACTCTGGGGGGTTGAGTCATATATTCGCAATGCGCCTGGGCAAGATGCAATTGCTAAAGTCGGTGATGAAAAAATTAGCACCGAGGAATTCAACAACGCTGTCAAAAATCAGCTCGAGCGATACCGCCAACAATTGGGCAGCAGCATTGATTCCTCGTTGTTGGATACCCCCAAAATGCGGAAGTTGATTTTAGATTCATTAGTCGATCAACGCCTCCTGACGACCGCGATTCAAGCGGGCGGATTGTCTGTTAGCAATGAGGCGCTCAAAGACCGCATCAGCGACGAAGCATCGTTCCAAGAAAATGGTAAATTTTCAAAAGCTCGCTATGATATTTTTCTCGCGTCGCAGAACTATACGCCAGCACGTTTTGAAGGACTACTTCGTAAGGACATGGAAAGCCAACAATTTGTGGAGAGTGTGGCGAGCACCGCATTTACGGGCAGCGTTAGTGCACAGCAGTATTTGCTGGCGTCCGAACAATCACGAGAAATTGCGGTAATTGCGATTGCGCCTGAGAAGTTCTTGTCGAACGTAAAACTTGCGTCTGAGCAAGCCAAAAACTATTACGAATCACACCAAGCCGATTTCACGATACCTGCACAAGTCAAGGCCGAATATATCGAATTATCCATTGACGCCTTAGTGCCACAAACGCAAGTAAACGCTGAAGAAATCAAAGCTTATTACGACGCCAATGCGGCACGCTATGTACAAAAAGAAGAACGCAAAGCCAGCCATATTCTGATCTCGGTTGCGGCCACTGCCAAGGACGAAGAAAAGAAAGTCGCGCGAGAAAAGGCCGATGCACTATTTGCACAGATTAAAAAATCGCCCAAAGATTTCGCGGATTTAGCAAAGAAAAACTCGCAAGACCCCGGCTCTGCACAAAACGGCGGTGACCTCGGATTTTTCGGGCGCGGCGCCATGGTGGCTCCATTTGAGCAAGCAGTTTTTAAAGCGAGCAAAGACGAGATCATTGGCCCGGTAAAATCTGATTTCGGTTATCACATTATTCGGCTGACCGATATTCGCCCTGAGAAAGCAAAGACACTTGCCGACGCGACCCCCGAAATCGAAGGTGAATTGAAAAAGCAAAAAGCGCAGAAGAAATTCGCCGAACTTGCCGAGAAATTTACCAACCTTGTTTACGAGCAATCGACCAGCTTGAAAGCAGCGTCGGAAACCATCAGTCTGCCGATTAAGCAATCGCCATGGATGGCTAAGGGCGCGGGCTTGCCGGCGCCGTTTAACAACGCCAAATTAATGACGTCGGTTTTTTCGGACGAAGTGATTAAAAACAAGCGTAATACAGAAGCGGTTGAGGTTGCCACCAACTCACTCGTGGCTGCGCGTGCTTTAGAATCAAAGCCGTCCAGCGTTCGCCCCTTTGCCGAGGTGGAGCCAGCCATTACAGCACGTTTGACGCGTGAAGAAGCAGGCAAGCTGGCCGCTAAAGACGGCGTGGCCAAGCTGGCGCTGTTGCGCGAAGCAAAATCGGCGGACGTTACTTTCCCGCAGCTGCTGGCGGTAAGCCGCGCCAATCAAGGCGGATTGCCCCCCAACGTTATTGACGCTGCATTGCGCGCCGATACCAAAGCTCTGCCATCCTACGTTGGTGTAGAAAATCCAAATGGTGGTTATTTCTTGGTACAAGTTGGCAAAGTGATTGCGCCACCCGCCAGCGACGAAGCCAAGCTTAAAGCGACCATCACACGCCTGACGCAAGCGCAATCGCAACAGCAATTGCAATCGATCATCACTGGCATGCGCACGAAGATTGATGTATCGATCAACAAAGATGCGTTGGACAAGAAGGCGGAGAAGTAGGTCGGTTTTCGCCTGTCACGATTCCGAGCTGGGTAATTTTATTCGGAAATGCGCTTCTGACGCAGTTGAAATCGATCAGATATTGCCCCGTTCGTTAGCAGCATAAAAAGCCGCTTGTTCCAAATGGATAAGCGGCTTTTTTTGTTCTCGATGTTACGCCCTGCCGAATGAAATCCGGAGGGGCGCATAGGGAATGCGTTGGGACGGCGGGGGGCGTCCGCGGACGTGTGGAGATAGGCAAGGCACCATCGATGGCACCTGCGGCCCCCGCAATATTACGCAGGCTCGTTTAGCACAGGCCTACTATCTTCTTTCAGGGCATAAGGATCACGCGGATTCTGCATGTGTTCAATATCTTCCAAACGCATCTTCACCGTCGCCATGATTTTCGGATGCGTGATGATGTAAAACTTTTCTTCGCGAACTGCATCGAAAGTCAGCTTGATCACATCGGCTGCCGTTAACTTGCCGGACGTAACGGCTTTATGCATTGATTTTTGCGCAACCACCATTGATTCGGTTGGCGCTGACTCGTTCTGTAACTCGGCAGGCCGACTTCGGTGCGAATTGCTGATCCCGGTAGGAACAAAGGCCGGGCAGAGCACCGAGCAGCTGATTTGTGACGTTACCGAGCGGAGGTCTTGATACAACGTCTCAGAAAGCGTCACCACAGCGTGTTTAGAGACATTGTAGGCGCCCATCAGCTGCGGAGATAGCAAACCAGCCATTGACGCTGTGTTGACGATGTAGCCCTCGTAATCAGCCTCCCGCTTTGCCTGCGCAAGCATCAGCGGCGTGAAAATCCGCACACCGTGAATCACGCCCCACAAATTCACGCCCAACACCCATTCCCAGTCTTTGACCGTATTTTCCCAAACCAAGCCACCGGAGCCTACGCCCGCGTTGTTAAAAACTAGGTTTACACCGCCAAAATGCGCCATCGCCAAATCAGCCAGCGCCTGAACTTCTTCAGCGCGGCTAACATCGCAGCGCATTCCCACCACCTCTGCGCCGAGCGACTGCAATTCAGCAATCGTAGTGTCAAGCTGCGCCTGTTGTATGTCGGCCAGCACCAGTTTCATACCTTCCGCTGCACCAGAAATAGCAAATTCGCGACCAAAACCACTGGCAGCGCCGGTAATGACGGCAACTTTACCGCTGAAATTTTTCATGTTGAATCCTTTGCCATATCTGCTGATTTTTGCCAGCAAAAATGTTGGTTATGTATTAACACCGTATTCGTCACTTAACCGCTGCATCACCTCATCAAGAACGGAGTTTGGTGGCGTAGCGTTGTCGCGGCCCGGTGATAAAGTGGCACGCGTGATGCCATGATAATGCTTTACGCTCGCCGCACAAAGCCCCATCCCAAAATCGCCGAATTCAGAGCGCAACGTTTGGCGCATATAGGCATGCAATCTTGCCCCTGTGTCATATTCGCAAAACGCAGGACGGAGTACGACCCCTGAGCTTGGGAGTGGCGCAACCTTCGATGAAAAATCCGATGCCAAGTTTGGCATCGGATCTTCCTGCGGTTGTTGCCGGAAGCGATGCAGAAATTTCAGCTCCAGTTTTTTAAGTAACGGCAGACGATGCCTCGCATAAAGCGCCTTGGACAACAGCAAACTATGCGGAAACTCAAAATAATCCCTTGAATGCATAAACGAGTTTCCCGCAGCCAACGCGGACCGTATCGGCGCGACGTTGAGACACGTGAACGGAATCCACATACGTTCCATGTAATATCCGTGAGCGGAGGCCGGCAAATGCCCACCGCGAATCCACTCGCCCGCATGTAAAAAACCAGCGCCATAAATGCCGTTTTCTGAGGCCGCGCGAATCGAATCCGCCACAATCGTCGGTGACAAAATTTCCAGATCAGAATCAACCAACAGCACTTTATCGGCGCGGATTTCTTGAAACAGCCGATCAAGTGTCTTGCCATGCGGGCGCAATGGCATTTTGACCACATTGACTGTGTTTTCCGCGAATGAATGCTTGGCCGCGAGCTCACAGAACCATTCCCAGCTGCCGTCGGTGGATTCGCAGTCGATCAACAAAATCGGGACATGCGCGTACCGTAGCGCACTCAACAGCGCGAGCGTGGTGACCCAGCGCGTATCGCAATTGATGATGACGGCGCGAACCGGCACATGTGCCAATTCTGCAATTTGTTGAACAATCATGTGGCTTTGTGTGCGGGCGCTGTTGTTGGCGTTGATATTGACTGCGGCGTAAAAGAAATGTTGTCTAAACAATCATGCACTTAGCACGGCAATCATGCACTTAACTCGGCAATCATGCACTTAGCACGGCAATCATGCACTTAACTCGGCAATCATGCACTTAACTCGGCGATCATTCACTTAGCACGGCGATCATTCACTTAGCTCGGCATCCCCGAGGCGATCACGTTAAAGCCGCAATCGACATAGGTAATTTCGCCCGTCACGGCGCTCGCAAGATCGCTCATCATAAACGCCGCCACATTGCCGACTTCCTCTTGCGTCACGTTGCGGCGCAGTGGCGCCTGCGCTTCAAAGAATGTCAACATTTCACGGAAGCCACTGATTCCCGCGGCGGCCAGCGTTTTTATCGGTCCCGCAGAGATCGCATTGGCACGAATTCCTTTTGGCCCCAAGCTCGCAGCCAGATAGCGGGTCACCGCTTCCAGACTGGCTTTTGCGGCACCCATCGTGTTGTAATTTGGCACCACGCGTTCCGCACCCAAGTACGAAAGCGTGAGGATGGCGGCGTTGCGACCTGTCATCATGGGCAAGGCGGCTTTCGCCATCGCGGCGAAGCTGTAGCTCGAAATATCGTGCGCGGTGCGGAAGCCTTCGCGGGACAGCCCCTCCAAAAAATCCCCAGAAATTGCCTCCCGCGGCGCAAAAGCGATGGCGTGAACAAAGCCGTCCAAGCCATCCCAGTGTTTGCCAAGTTCGGCAAAACAATGATTGATTTCTTCATCTTTGGAAACATCGCAGGGCAAAATGATTTTGCCGTCGAAATCAGGCGCGAGCTTTTCAACCCGCTCACGAATATTGTCGCCTGCATACGTAAACGCCAGCTCAGCGCCCTCGCGATGCATGGCTTTGGCCACGCCATAAGCAATCGAGCGGCTCGACAACAAGCCGGTAATCAGAATTTTTTTGTTAGAAAGGAAGCCCACGGTTATGTGTCCTTTTTGCAGTAAATAATTGTATAAAAATGAATACTAGCGATTGAGTGATTTGCGCGATGGCTCGGTATGTGTAGCTTGCTCAAGCCATTGCATAACCCGTTGCTCGAGCCATTGCATAAGCTTTTGCGCCACACCACAAACACGCTGCGCGCCGCACGAATAACGAAGGCAACGGTAAGTTTATCTTAATGGCGCGGCATTCTTTGATTCCGCTCATCTTGCCGTATTTTTTGTTATTCTCCCTTGCATCCGTTAGCTTGCATTCACTAAGCTTGCCCCTCTTTGCTCCCCCCGTTCGCGCCGCCTCCAAATAAAAGTGCCTAACACCGCCGCTCAATGAACACAAATCAAACAATATCCAGCCGATGGACGAGCAATGCGCTGCAGCTCGCCGTCTATGCAGCAACAGCGTGTCTATTCGTCGCGCCATTTCGTGGCGCAACCGGTTTGCGGGCAGGTTTGCTCGTGCTGGCGTTTTTGCTCATTGTTCTAGCCGCGATTGCAAACAATATTGTTAGCCGCCATATCGTTGGACGCTCAACGATCAGCTTCCCGGGCGGCGCACTGTGCAGCACACCGGGCACCACATCTGGAAACAAATCAACCACCTTCACATGGCTCGCTAATATGCCGCCCAGCATTGCTTGCGCCACCGCCGCATGGGCGCTGGCGTTGATGATCGGAAGCGCATTATCCGATAACCCGATACGTTCACTGTCAAGCTGGAAAGGCGACGTACTGACGCCGCTCCTGGCGTTGATTGTTTTTTATACGCTGACCCGCTCAATTGACGATGCAAAGCGTTGGCTGGTGGCATTATTTCTCGGCTTAAGCGGGCTGACTGGCGCGGCAATTTTTAATGTCTTCGTGCCGGTCGATGCATTAAACATGCCCGCTTTCGGCGGCGTTGGGGCATATTCGACTTGGCTCATTACGCTTTGCTCGCTACTTCCCCTGGCTTGGTCATGTTGGTCGGCATGGCCAGCGCAGGCCGAACCGCAGGTTGAACATTACGCACCGCCTTCCCCGACTCCGATACCCCAAGCCCCATTGCTGGCGCGGTGTTTGACGATAATTGCCATGGTGATGATTCTTGGTTCCGGGTTTCTCACCACCAATCGCGCTATTTGGATTTGTTTCGGCATTATGCTCATGGTGTTTGCCATGATGTCGATTTATGCCACACCAAATCCGGACACTGAATCAACATTGCCCAAAGGTTCCGGGCTCGCATTACGCTGGGTGCGGATGATTGCGTTGGTCATCGTCGGTGGCGTTGTTTTCACCACATTATTTTTTGCCACATCCGAAATGCGTTTTAACGGTAATCCACCTGGCGGCGGAGGGGCGGTTGAGATGATCACACACGACAACCGCGCTGTGATTTGGAAAGAGGCCGTAGAACTCATTGCCGCCAAGCCGTTCACTGGCTATGGCTACGGGCGCGAAACGCTCGAAGAAGTGATGAGCGCTCGTTTTACCCAGCCGTTAGACAAAGCGCTATTCATCCAAGGCCACAACATCGTTTTAAACCAGTTGCTACAAATTGGCATCATCGGTGCGGTGCTGCTGATCGCCATATTTGCCAACTTATTCGTTGTTTTTGCCAACCTGCTGCGCGGCAATATTTTTATGCAAACTGTCGGCTGCTGTGGGGTGTTGCTGGTGGTAGGTGTGTTCGCCCGAAACATGGTCGACGATTTTTTCATCCGCCAAAACGCCATCTTATTTTGGGCGATTACAGGCATGCTGCTGGCCTTGCGTGAGGTCGGCAAACCGAGTGAGCATATCGAGCGCACTCAACCTGAAAAGCACGGTTCATGAAAACAATCGACCAACCGTGGGGGAAGCCG
>JANYBL010000085.1 GCA_025360815.1 Burkholderiales bacterium | reverse complement strand
TTTTCAATTTAAATTCAAAAAAGAGACCGTAGTTCGCTAGACAATGCGCTGTTTCATCGCTGAGTTACGGCTGAGTTACGGCTGAGCAAGCCGTTGACGGTCGGTGCGACGATGAAGATCGCGCTGCAGTCTCTACGCATTAACTAAGAACATGAGTTGAGAGGCACGCAAACTGATTTAAAATTCGGTATGTCCTCTTCGCAACTTCTGCTTTTTGAGAGTTAAAAACAATGAGTCTTCGTGATCAATTTGTTATACGCAACATGTTAGCGCGTCCCCGGCTGGTGATCTCCGCGCTCGTCGGAGCCGCTGTCGTACTTTTTTTGCCTTCCAGTTTGGCCTCGCAGGAAATCACACGACTCATCGTTGGCTGGAACGTGGGGGCGTGTCTTTATATTCTTCTGGCCAGCGCTATGATGATGCGGTCTACGCAAGCGAAAATGCAGCGTCGCGCATGCGCTCAAGATGATGGTCAAACGGTCATTCTCGTCATTGTTATTTTCGCGGCGGTAGCCAGTTTGTCCGCCATCGTCGCTGAATTAGCCGTTGTGAAAGATATGAAAGGGACATTGCGCTACGCGCATATCGCTCTTGCCGTGCTTACTATCGTGTCGTCTTGGGTATTCACCCACATCATGTTCGCGTTGCACTATGCGCACGACTATTACGTCGCCATCATCGATAAACAAACAGGAGGCTTGATATTTCCAGAAGAGAATAATCCTGAGTATGGTGATTTTCTCTACTTGGCTTTCGTCATTGGCACGTCTGGACAAACGGCAGATGTTTCATTTTCTTCAAAACCAATGCGCCGTATCGGCATGATTCACTGCGTGCTTGCTTTTATATTCAACACCACGGTGCTCGCGCTGACAATCAATATTGCGGCCAGTCTTTTTTGATGTCCAACACAAGTTAATCAGCGGATCTATTGCTGCAATATATCGGCATATATCTAAACCTGTAATCATCATTTGCGGCTTAGGATTTACGGTAGTTAAAACTCGATATGCAAACGTACTGTGCTAACTGATACTGGCCCGCGATCAGCGTTGTAAGCAGGATGAAATATTCGCTGAAAGCCAAACGCAAGCGCACTGCCTTTGCGCAAGTTGACGTTGTAATACGTTTCAAAAATTTGCTCTGTTTTATAACGGATTTGTCCATCGCCTACAAAGAAACCGAGTCCACCAGCGGCGAGGTAGTCGCGATGCGCGGCTGATAGCGAATTTTGTGCCAGTGCAACGCCCAGTACATCTTCGGGTCGCTCCCAATTTTGGCCGCGTGCAGTTATTCCGATCGACAAAGAGCGATCTATTTCTGCAAAAGCATATGTTTCAGTTGCGCCGTTGTTAACAGCGGCTCTGGCAAATAATCCGAGGGTTGGGCTTAGCGATTGCTCCCAATTCACGCCGATGCCATATTTGGTTTGTTGTTTACGCACATTGCCCAAGTCAGGAATATTTCCGCTTTGTGCCGCATCATTCAGCGCATCACGGTACGCGCCCGCGACAACAACGTTACGAAACGCGAGCAGTCGTATTTTTCCGGTTAGGACGTCCCATTGATAATTGCGCTCGATTTCTATTTGGTCGCCGTAATGAATAAAAAATCGCCAATCCAGAGGCAGACCGTTTGACTGGCGAGGCTGCAAAAAACGTCCTATACGAAAGACCCAATCCTGGTCGTAATATTCAACCGCGCCGCCCCATGAATAGCCACGCGAATCAGCGGCGAAATCATAAGCGCCGTGGGTGAGTAGTCCCCAATTGAGAAATTGTGTGCGTGGATCGTGAGCGTAACTATTGGCATCAAAAATATCAGACACCGCAAAATTCCCAATCGTTACGACGACGCGGTTTTTATTTCTGCTGCCCGCTAACTGATTAAAATCAGATTCCACATTTTCGTGTTCGCTACCCAGCCCAAAAGACTGCCTCAGGAATAATCTCGCGTTATAGAGCTTGGGTTTAGCGCCTGCTGTTTTTTGCAATTCCCCATTGGTAAGCCCGCCGAGTCCAACGAGATTCGACATCGGCACGCCTTGCACTAATTCCGGGTTCAGATAAGCCTCAGCGTCCCGCCATAAGCGAACGCCAAAATAAGCTGTTGCCGTAAACGAATAGCTTTTTTCGTAATTTGTCGAGAGGCTGTTGGGTCCTGAATAAGCCGCCGAAAAAGGCTGCTTTGATTGCCACACATAAGTTGACTGAAATTTTGCGTCCCATGTTTGCGCAATGGCTGCAATGCTTGAAGGGTTGTCAACGACTTTATCAGTGGCCGTATCTTGCGGCATTTCGGCTGCCACAGCTCTAGATTGCGCGATGGTGGCAACACTAATGACGATGGGGAAGAGCAGCCATGCGGCTGCGTGCGCCGACGTTGATATTATGTTATCCACCATTTATTTTTGTATGCCATCTTCTGTATGCGGAGTGAAAATGCGCTTGGTAATGCGCTTGGTAATGTGCTCCTTGAACAGCACAATTCAGATTACTTCATTACGATGAATAAATAGTGACAACTAATTAATTGACAACAATTTATTTTATATCAGTTGTTATGTTTACGTTGCCCAACAAGGTTGGCCGCAAGTAATTATTGTTTGCAATGATCAGAAAAGCGAGCCAAAAAATGCCAATCGTCAGGCAAGTGCCATATTCCTTAGCCAGCCAAGGGGACGTTGTTTGCTGTTAGCGCCGCAACCCACGCGTAGAGCAGCGGCTTTCCCATGAGCAGCTCGTCAGCCAATGCGGGAACAATCCTGTCGCCTGTTTTCAGCTAGTTCTCGACGAGGCCGAACATATAAGGCTCGCCCAGCTTCCAAAGTTCACAGATAATTTTATTCTCAATCATGATGCGCTATACGCTCTCAGATAGCTTGGCAGCCTCGCCGGCACTAGTTGCTGTGCCTGGTTTGGCGCGTGCGAAAAATAAAAAATACAAAGTGGGCAACACAATCAGCGTCAAAATAGTTGCCGATACCAATCCACCAATCACCACGACCGCAAGCGGGCGTTGAGTTTCAGCACCAATCGCTTTTGACAATGCCATCGGCAACAAGCCAAACATGGCCAGCAGCGCCGTCATCAATACCGTGCGCAAGCGCTGAATGGAGCCGGTCATGACCACTTCTAAAATCGGCATGCCGGTATCGCGAAGCTGATTGAAATACGTCACCATGACTACGCCGTTCAATACTGCCTGACCAAATAGTGCGATGAACCCGATTGCAGCAGAAACAGAAAGTGGAATGCCGGTAACAAGCAGCGCCACGATGCCGCCGATCAAGGCGAACGGGATATTGGCAACAATGAGCAGCGCACTTTTTAACGAACCAAACGCATCAAAAAGAAGCAGAAAGATCAACATGATGGAGAGCGGCACAATCCACGAAAGCCGCTTCATGGCGCGCTCCTGATTTTCAAATTCGCCTGACCAGGTGACTTCTTCGCCATTCGCTAGTGGGCCAACTTCGCCTACCTTGGCTTGCATGTCTTGCACTACGCTGCCCATGTCACGATCACGAATGAACACGCCGATAGAGACAACGCGGCGACCATTCTCACGCGCAATATTCATGGCGCCTGAAATATTTTTGAAACGTGCCAATTGCGATAGCGGTACTTGCGCACCGTTTGGGCTGGCCACCAATAAATTGGGTAGGTTAGGCAAAGCACGTTCTGATTCTTTTAGTCGCACTACTACACTGAAATGCTTTTCGCCTTCCCATAATTCAGAAGTCGCCTTACCCGCCAATGCGGTCTCAACCAGATCCTGAATATCGCCGATATTAATGCCATACCGTGCCGCTGCCAGCCGATCAATATCCAGCACGTATTGTGGCAAGGTGCCACTGCGATCAATGAATGCACGCACCACACCTTTTACACCAGAGATTTGGCCGAGTATGCGTTTAGCATGGCTAATTAAGCTATCCAAATCGTCGCCACGTACCTTGATTACGATCTGGCCGTCAATCTGCGATATGGATTCCAAAACATTGTCGCGGATCGGCTGAGAAAATGAGGGTTCAACACCGGGCAGCGCTGATACGGCATCGTCCAGCTCTTTGATCAAGCCTTCCTTTGTCTTGCCTGGACGCCATGCGCTTTCAGGTTTCAAATCGACTAAAAATTCAGCGCCATTAAAAATTTTAGGATCTGTGCCGTCATCAGGCCGTCCGACTTTGGAAATTGCGGTGCTGACCTCCGGTACGCTGTGAAGTGCGCGACGAATTGCCCTGGCCTGCTCCTGCGCTTCGCTTGGCGAGACCGAGGGCGGCAGCGTTACGTTGACCCATATGGAGCCTTCATTAAGCTCAGGTAAAAATTCACTGCCCATTTGTGTTGCGCCAGCCAAACTGAGCACGAGAGCCACGAACGCTGAGCCAATAATCCACCGTGGTCGTGCTAGCGCCCATGACAACATTGGTGAATACCAGGATTTGAGTTTGGAAACGAGGCGGTTATCACCATGCGGCACATTCTTCTGTAAAAACAAATAGGTCATCAACGGCACCAGTGTCAGAGACAACACCAGTGAACCAATTAATGCAGAAGTCACCGTCCACGCCATCGGCGTGAAAATGCGCCCCTCGTGGCGTTGCAGTGTAAAAATTGGAATGTGCGCAGCGATGATAATGATCATCGAAAATACGGTCGGTCGGCCGACCTCCATCACCGCATCGCGAATCGCAGCAAAGCGAGACTCTTGATTGGTAACACCGCTCTCTTTTAGCAGAGACAAGCGATAAACAATGTTCTCCACGACAATTACCGCACCATCCACAATAATGCCGAAATCCATCGAGCCCAACGAAAGCAGATTCGCCGGAATTCCGACAAACGTCAGGCCTAAAAATGTTGCCAGCAACGCAAGCGGAATAACAGTTGCAACAATCAATGCTGCGCGGAGATTTCCCAGGAATAAAAACAGAATGAGCGTAACCAGCATCGCACCTTCAGTGAGATTGCTGAATACTGTTTTGAGCGTCTTATCGATCAACCACGAACGGTCGTAATAGGGAACAATTTCAACCCCCTTTGGTAAAATGGATTTGTTAATGAAAGCAATTTTTTCCTTCAGCGCGGTAAGCACCGTTGACGGGTTTTCGCCTTTACGCATGATCACGATGCCATTCACGATGTCGTCCGCATCGTCTTGTCCCGCAAGGCCTTGCGGTGGCGCACCGCCCACCGATACTTGAGCGATATCGCGTACCAGAATTGGTGTACCTTTATTTTCGGTGACGACCACCTGAGTAATATCGGCTGAGCTTTTAAAACTTCCCAGACTGCGCACCAAAAACTGCTGCCGACCTTGCGTGACAGCGCCACCGCCCGCGTTTGAATTCGCGCGTTCTAGCGCCCCGAAAAGCTGCGCGAGCGTCACTTTGTAGTCACGCATTTTGGCGAGGTCGGGATTGACTTCATATTGCTTTAGCGTTCCGCCCATGGTCACCAAATCGGCTACGCCTTGCACCTGCCGCAATTGTTTCTCAATTACCCAATCTTGCAAGGTGCGAAGTTCCTGCGCGGTGTGGGAATCGCCGCGCAAGCGAAAGCGAAAAATCTCGCCTATGGCCGTTGATAGCGGTGCCAGCTGAGGCGCTACGCCCGGCGGCAGATCAATCCCCCGAAGCCGCTCAATGACTTGCTGGCGAACAATTTGATCAGTTGGTTTGTCGTTAAACGTGAGAATGATGTAAGAGAGGCCAAATTGAGTGTGAGAAAACATACGCACCGCATTTGGCATTCCCGACAACGCTGTTTCAATCGGGATCGTGACCTGGCGCTCAACCTCCTCAGCGGCACGGCCAGGATATAGCGCAATCACATTCGCCTGCATATCTGATACGTCGGGAAACGCTTCAACAGGCAAGTTTAAAAACGCTATAATTCCAACGCCAACAAACAAAGCTGTGCCCAGCAGCACAAACAACGGTTGCTTGAGCGAAAAAGTGATGATGCGATTTATCATGGTTTTGCGCTACTCGCATTTGACGCATTTGTAGTTGATGGTCGTGCGCCGGTATTTTGACTTGTCTTGCTGGAAATTTCTTCACCAGTCTGTGCCGACGCGATCATTTGCTGCATAAACAAATTACCTGACACCACCACTTCATCACCCTCCTGAAGACCGCTTAAAACTCTCAGCCCGTTTTGCGCCGCAATGGTATTGGTTGAATCCATGGCAACTGTAATGCCGCGCCGTGCAAATTTCTCAAGGCCGGTTTTGACGAACACAAAGTGCCGAACCCCCTCTAAAAATACCGCTTTTTCAGGTACCGATGGATACTCACTTTTTGCCACTGTGATGCGTGCATTAACGAACATTTCCGCTTTGAGTCGTCGATCCTGATTGGGCACAATGCCTCTTACCTTCAGCGTGCGAGAGATCGGATCAATGTAATCGGCGATCTGCTTTATTTCGCCTGCAAACGAATCGTCCGGGTATTGATTACTACTAATTGTAATGGGGGCGCCGGGTTTTAGCTGTTTGAGATTCGCCTCGGTCGCATCTAATTGAACCCATAATCGGCTAGGGTTGGTGACAACAAATTGCGGTGCGCCAGGCTGATCGGGACGCAATTCTTGTCCGGGGTTGAGATTGCGCTCAACCACAACACCTGCTATCGGGCTCACCAGATTGAAACGCTGATCTACGTTTTGGCTATTCCCGTAAATTTTTAAACGTGTTTGTGCACGATTGGCTTCGGCTGTAGCGTTTGCAAAATCTGCTTCGCTTTGCTGTAAGTCTTTTACCGCCGCAATACCATTAGCAGCTAGTTCCTTGACACGGCTTAATACTTGTTTGGATAGCGTTAGCATCGATTGCGCTTTGCGGGCATCGGCTTGTGCTATGGCAAAATCAGGCGATTGCAATTCGGACAACACTTGCCCCTGCACAACTTGATCACCCACATTGGCGATGAGCTTGCTCACGCGCCCGGCGAAGGGCGTGAATACTCGAACGGTACGATCTTCATCCCACACCAATCGACCCGGAATGTTCAACTCACGTTCCTGTGGTGCGATGACTTTCGCTACCTCAATGTTTTTAAGTGCTGCACTCGTTACGGGAAAAGTAATGATATCGCCCACCACACTAGGTTTTGCTTCTTCCGGCGCATCGGTTTCATGCCCACAGCCCGCTGCAAATAAGCAGAAGCCAGCAAAAATACTGCAAATCATAATTTGATAGTTTTCATTATTCATTTTCTTGCGCCCATCATTGGTTCAACTGTTTCATTCATCATTTCAGTACTTGCCGACCACTGCGCCCATGCCTTGCCGGAGTCAGCATTGGCCTGCGCCGCATCCAGCTCAATCTGTTTAAGCGTGCGGCGCGCATCCAGCAAGTCCAGCACACTGGTAGCGCCTTTACCATAAGCGAACTCAGCAGCCTTGGCCACTTCGCGAGCCAGTGGCAGGATATCGCGCTCAATGCGTGCAACACGACTGATAGCGGCTCGCCAACCTTCAAGATTCAGCAAGTATTCGGCACTCGCCTGTGCCTGAAGGCGCACCAACGCATCGCGCGCCGTCAAAAGGTCAGTTGCCGCACGCTTTATTTCGCCTTCATTTGCGTGTCTAACTGATAGCGGAATCGAAAAGTACACACTAAACGAGTTCCCAGTTCCTTGCGGATTAGCAGCAGACGCAGGCCATCGATCAAACTGCGCGCTTAACGTGACGTCGCGCGTCGCGATGCTTGCCGCCAGCGCACGTGCCGCTTCGGCCGCCTCAATTCGATTCGCAGCGGCAATCAAATCGGCACGCCGCCCCACATCGGACGGATTTTTTGCGCTATCACTGCTCGGTATCTGGAATGTTTGCGCGCTGATGTTGAATGCTGCTGCTTCTGCCCCGATAGATTTGGCCAACTCAAGAGCAGCCTTGCGTAAATCAGATTCAGCTTGGCGTAGTTCGTTTTGTGCGCGCGCGTTATCGAGACGGAAACGATTTGCTTCGTTGGCGGCAATATCGCCAGCCTCTAGTTTGCGCTCAACTGCAGTCAGGCTGGCGTTTGCGAAGCCCACAAACTCTTGCTGCATATTGATGCGTGATTGCTGAAACAAAAGTTCAAAATAATTCTGGCGCAGAGCCAAGCGTTGCTGACGAATAACATCCTGCAAGTCTGCTCGCGCCGCGTTGATGAGCGCATCGGCTTGGCTCTCTCTGAGCGCGCCCTTGCCGCCGCGTTCAACAAGCTGATCCACACGTAGCGAGCTATCAATCGTTTTATCCTGTATGCCACCTGCGCCAATTCCTACGCGGGGATTGATATTGGAAGCGCCCACCGTCAGATTGGGATTAGGACGTTGGCCTGCTGTTATACGATCTGCTTCAGCAGCTTCGACTGCGCGTTGGGAAACCAAAACATCGCGGTTGCACGCGATCAAACGTGACTCAGCCATCTTAAGATTTAGGCTAACTTTGTCGGTTGAAATTGGCGGTAACGGTGGGCAAATCTCTGTTGCTTTCGCCTGTGTGGTGAGGCTCGCAAAGGCAATTAACCAAACGGCTATCGCTACGATCACTTTCAGCATAAAACGAAGCACAACTAAGGTGAAACAAACAAAATTTTTCATTACAGAAGAGTAACGTGTTGATCCCGAAAAATCTGTCCGGCAATACCCTACAGCAAACACTATGAGGCTATTAGGCCTGTTAAATTCGCCCCTGTTCATGAGCTTGCACGGCGCTACGCAACAGCTCCGCCCCGTCGTTTAGCCCGAGCTTTTCCTTAATGCGGGCACAATAAGTCTGAATCGTTTTTTGTCCGATACCCAAATCATCTGCGATACGTCGAGTAGAATGGCCTAAACCGATACGACGAAAAACATCGAGTTCACGATCACTCAACACATCGACCCCTAGGGCTCCAATAATGGGTGCGTAGAGGGCAGCGCTCTCGGCGAGCCGTGCCTCTAAATCCGGTGCTAGAAATATCTTTCCTGCAGCGACTTGACGAATAGCATTAACAATTTGGCTCGTTGATTCACGCTTCATTACATAGCCGCGTGCGCCTGCCTTCAGCGCTCTTTTCACGTCGCCAATTTCTTCATGCATTGACAAGACCAACGTATTTATTTTTGTGTGCCGTTCCGTTTGCAGCGTTTTAATGAGATCCAACCCTGAACCTCGCTTTAGCGAGAGGTCAATCACGGCCACGTCAATCAAGTTGTCCAGCATCGCTGCTAATGCTGCGTCAGCTTCGCCGGCTTCGCCTACCACTTCGATGTCATTTTCCAGTCTCAGTAAATTGCCCAACCACTCGCGGACAAGCGGATGATCGTCAACAATGAAGACCCGGATAGAGTTTGAAATCAAGTTGCTGTCTGCACGCGCGGCAGCCTACAGATTACCGCTGTCCCACTGCCCGTGTGATATTCAGAAGCTTGACTGATGATCAAGCTTGCACCGATCAAGGCAGCACGGTTGGCCATGACGCGCAATCCCATGCCAGCATTTTTTCTAGCGTTGCTCTGAGAATCGATTGTCATGCCGATACCATCATCTTCAACAATCAAATCAATTGTTGTTACCGAACCTAGCAGTGAAATATTGATATGGTGTGGGGTCGCATGCCTGAGTGCGTTCCGTAACGCCTCATGTGCAATTCGAAATAAATGTGCGGCGGTACCCGCCTCACCGACTAGCGTGTCGCCTTCCTGTATGAAGCGACAGAGGACACCTGCCCCAGTAGCTTGGTCGGCAATTTCAGCTAACTTTTCACCTAATTTTTCCGGCTCAATTTCTGATAACAACAGGCCGTGCGCCAGCTTGCGTGTTTTGTCTGCGCCTTCTTCAAGCAGCGCAACGATCGTTTCGGCATTCGCTGCCAAGCTACTGTTTTTTTCATTCAATCGTTGGGCCAATACCTGTGCCGCTAGCGCAGTACCAACAAGGTGCTGGCAAATTTCGTCGTGAAGTTCGTGCCCGATTACGTTACGCTCTCGTGAGCCTACAGCCAGCAATTCTGCTTCAAGCTGGCGACGTGTTCTCGCTGCATCGACTAAAGCTGCTGTGCGATCTTTAACACGTTGCTCAAGCTGACGATTCAACGAAAAAAACGCGTCAAGAATCCAAATCAAAATCAAAAAAACAGGTAACGTTGTCAAGGCATTCCACAAATTCCAGGTGGGCAAAGCGTCCCCCTCATTCGCAATAAAATCTCCAATCATGCGCAGCATCTCGCTGCCAACAGCAACCACCGTAGCAGCCCGCCAGCCTAACCACGCAACGGCCAATATAACGGGTATGAAGTAGAACAATAAAAGTGAAACTTGAATACCGGTTAAATAGTCAGAGATACCGATTGCGATCATCGCGGTGATGATGATGAGCAGGGCGCGAGGCTTGTTCTGAACGGGTGCCCCACTGATGTTGAGTTGCAGCCAATCAGCAATTTTTTGACGGTTATTTTTCATGTTTGTGATTAGCTTTTGGCTAAATCATTACTGGCCTTGAATAATGAGTAAGACTTAAAATCTCGCCCCTAGCGAAATGCGATATTGCGCAGATGGCGAAAAATTAACGTATTCATCGCGAGCTACACGCAAAAAGTATTGCCTGAAATCATAAGTTAATGTGGCAGCATATCCACGCACGAGAATATCTTCCGTGGTTAAGCCACTTTTGCGGGAAATATCGAGTGTGAGGCGTTGCTTATCGGCGAGTTTATGGCGAATGATGGCATGCGTAACGCGCTGCCGAGTGTGTAATCGGTCATCCCAAAGGTGAAATAAAGTAAGCTCAATATCTTCAAATGCTCTAGTGCCGGCACCTATTGTGATGGCATCGTTTGGGTCAAAATTTAGATTGTAATAGTCGCGCAAATTGGTGCGACCAAATCCAGCTATGCCATAGGTGTCGCCGCCCACTTCTGATGTAACGGAACCGCCGATAAAGCCACCGCTTGCCACCTGCACTGACAGCACCGTCCGCAGCCAGCCGCTGTCCAGTTTGCTTTCATAACCCGCCCGCGTTTGCGCAAAGCCTGTTTTATCTCGGTAATATCCGAGCCACGCAGTTTGGGTTTCTGTGTTGGCTCTCAGGTTAATATCGCTTGCACGTGTGCCGTCGTCGGATCGATACCAAGACGGCGTGAGCTTAAAGGATATTTTGTTGTCAATGGGTCCTGCATTAAGCAAATCAGGGGGTTGAGGCGCTCTGTCACTATTTAATAATGCAGTTTGCGCTCCTGCCGAGACCGAAACAATCCACAAGAAAATAATTACCGACAATTTCTTTACAAAAGTTATCTGCTTGCCAATCAGTATTTCGTCGTAATTTTCCATAAGCTACCTGTCAACAGAGTATTCCAACAATAATTATCATTATTGCCCACGCTGAGCGTTAACCAAAAAATATCTCACGCTAAACAAATTGATTTTTCAAATGAAATTATATTTCGACATTCAACCCATTGATTATCCACGCTGTTTGATCGAAAAGGAATCCAATGACTATTCATGCTTGACGTAAATTTATTGACACAGCGCATCTCCGTCTTTTCTTTGCGGCCGAATTTAAGGCTGAAGCCATTAAACTTATTGCCGAGCAGAAATTCACCCCGAACAAGGTAAGGTCGTCATCTTGGACGGCAATCGACATACGAGTGCCCGCTTTGCGGACGAGCCGCATTCGCAATGCTGGTGAAACTGGCTAACAACAAAACCATCAGCAAAATGAAGAACGCACAGTTGCTGGCTTGAATATGGTTTATGCCATTAGCGTTGGCGTTGGCATTGGCATTGGCATTGGCATTGGCATTGGTGTTAGTGTTTCCGCAAAGATGTCTAACCATTTTTACAGCGCCGATTGTGGTCTTGGCTGCGGTGCCATCGGCGGCACATTCGGATGCTCGTTGAGGCGTAAAAATTTAAAGCCTTTGAGGACAAGACCAGACTTGCCGCTCGCGCGGTTTCGCGCCTCTCTCGATTCGGCACGGTTGATGAAATCATTAAAGCTTTCTTCACGCACAGCAGGTTCCGATGAATGCAGGAAGCGTCTTTCGCCATCCGTACCAATGACGACCAGTCCGACATGAGATGCCAAAAATTCGCCGTCATTTTGTGAGTCTTTTGGTGAGCCTTTGAGTGAAATAACATTGACAAAGTCGCCAGCTTTTAGCTTTGCCAATACTTCGGTAACCGCTGTTTTTGGCACATAAGTCTCGTTAATAGTTTGCGGTGGAATTACGGCATCGATACGATGCATTTTTTTCAGAAACGCTGCGCGGTCAATCACGGCGCTATAGCGTGCGACGCGATCACCAGCTACCTCTGCGCTAATATCGGACAGCAGCCACGCGTTTTGCACATTCCAATCGGCTTCTGTGTAGTGATTTCGTGTAGTCACGCCTACTACGCCGTTCGCATAGCGTATGCGCTGCAACATCCAAAAAAACTCTTCCCAGGAGCTACTCAGGGCCATCGCATAAGTATGTTCTGCGAAGACAACGCAATCGCTACGCTCGAGACTGAACATTGGGTTGTTGTCGTGAATCTCATAAGGGTATTCACCAAGCAAAAAAATCTGATACGGCTGACCAATATTTTTACGGGCAAGGTTCGCAACGCGTGCGCGCAAATCGGGTTCGGCGTCATGCAAATAAGCGAGGTAGCGTCCCACTTCTCGGGGCTTCATTTGGTAAAGCGGCATCTTGACCAGCGCGGTTAATTCGCCCTCACTAATCCTGTCGCTCATCCTGTCGCTCATCCTGTCACGAACGCCGTCACCATCGCCCTTGATGGCGGCGGTTTTTAGCGAGGCTTGGCTCGCCGAAGTATTTTTCACTGTGGCGACGCTTGGTTGCTGATTTTCTTGGGCATTAACGCCGCCGCTGTGGGCACCAAGTCCTGCGAGAATCGCGATCGCCAAAATTGGCACATGCCAATTGATTGCTTGACGGCCTGTGGTGATCACGCTCATCGTTGGGCGGCAGTGGCAGCAGCATTCGCAGCGGCAATCGCCGATTCAACTCGGCGGATCGTTGGCAAATGCAGCAATTTTGTGTGCTTGTTCCAGTGAACCTGTGAGACCGCCAATTGAGCCCGCAGTGTGTTTGCAGTGGATATATCACCGATCCCAGCCGCCCAAATCGCATATTCGGCGCGTGTATCAATCGAATCAAAACGAGCGACTGTTGCTACGTAGATTTGCCGTGCTTCATCTCGTCGGTTCGCGCGCGCGAGTGCCTCCGCCAACAATAAGCTCACCGATTCAGAACGAAAATCCGGTGAATCTGTTCTCACTTGTTTAAGCAACTGCGAGGCTAATTCAGCTTGGCCGTTTTGCATTTTGGCCCTTGCCGCACCGACGCGTATAGAGGCATCATTCGCAAACGGCCCTGTTAAGCATTGGTCAAATTGGGCAACCGCTTCCGCAGTTTTGCCATCTTCAAGCAATGCATTGGCAAGACGTATCTGGTTTTGCGCCGTAGGCGTTAAATCAAACGCCTGTCTTGCTTCACGTAGTTCGCGATTAGGGTCGAGCGCATTTGCGGCCATGCTCGCTGCCGTGCTCCCAATCTTAACAATGCTACGTTCTAGTCGCGAGGACGGTAAAAATATCGCTAAAAAATAAACCAAGCTACCAAGTAGCGGGAACGAGAACAAAATGATCAGCCAAAAAATTTGTTGGCCTGTACGAATCGCGTGAACCGCAAAAAATAACGCCACTAAAACATGCAGTCCCAGTCCGACAAATGGCATAGCGATTTCCTTTTTATGATGGGCGATGTCTGAACGATCAACACCGCAAAAAGCGTTGTCCGCAGTTTACTGTTTCCACGGCCACCAAAACAATCTAAGCGGCGTAAAGGTCAATAAAACGCAACGCGAATTATCGGGCCAATTACTGCGCTCAAGCAGTTTACAAAATTTAAACTGAAAGATTTCTGCCCTGAAATTGTCGCAAAAACATCATATAGCGTCGCGTTGATGGACTAACTTTTCCCGTTTGTTGCCTATATTGAGTCTTTGTAGAATGTTCGTAAATAGTTGATTTAACCGTAAATTGTTGCATTGCACCAAAAACGAAGTTTTGATCGTCTCATCACTGACACATAAGGGCACACATCATGCGCAGCGAACCGTGGATCAAGCAAATATCGGTCAATCGTTTTTCGAAATTTATTCGCATTTTTTTAAATTGGGCTGTTGCCTTTTGCGCAGTGGCGACCACTACGATGACGATAGCGGCCTGCCTCACCGCTGAAATTGAACCCAACAATACTGATACGGCGGCCAATACCGGCATTTGCGCCGGCGTGAGCGTGGCTGGCACGCTGAGTTCATCGTCTGACTACGATTGGTTCAAACTCGATGTGACGGGCGCGGGCACTATTTCAATCAGCCTGTCGCACGGCGGCAGCGTGGATTTTGATTGGTTTTTGTATCCAGCAACTGGCGGCTATATCGCCTACGCTTCAACCTCGGCCAATCCAGAAACCGGTAGCAAGGCGGTCTCGGCGGCTGGAACCTATTACATTCGGGTGAAAAGTTATTCCGGGACGGGTGCGTACACCCTGACAGTGACGGGGCCGCTTGCCGGTTCGAGCGGCGGCGGATTGCCTGCACCAATATTCGGCATCTTTACGGTACCGGCAAAAAATGTTGGCGATGCAGCGTTTGCGTTGACGCCACCAAGCTCCAACAGCAGCGGAGCGTTTAGTTATACGAGCAGCAATACGGCGGTAGCAACGATTTCTGGCAACATGGCGACGATTGTCGCCAACGGCACATCAACCATCACCGCCACCCAAGCCGCCGATGCTGCCCATACAGCAGGCAGCACATCAGCCACGCTGACGGTCGGTAGTGGTGGTGGTGTATGGCCCTGCACACTGCCCAGCGGTGTTGACCTCGGCAAAGTCGGCAGCACTACCGATAAAGTGGCTACCACCACTGGTGGTTTTGTCTTGATGGGTGGCGGTACCGATGTGGATGCTGCAATGCAATGGATGATCGCCAAATCGGGCGGTGGTGATGTGGTGGTTTTGCGTTCAACGGGTACCAACGCTTACAACAGCTATTTGTATGGCTTGGGTGGCGTGAACTCGGTGCAAACATTACTGATCGATTCAACCACCAAGGGCGACAATGCCTGCGTTGCCGAAACCATCAAACACGCCGAGATGGTATTTATTGCAGGTGGTAACCAGCAAAACTATGTTGATTATTTCAAAGGCCGCGCCACTGGTGCAGCACTCAATTATTTGATCAATAGCAAACTCGCGCCGATTGGCGGTACCAGCGCTGGTATGGCGATCATGGGGCAGTACTACCATCCAGGCGGCGCGGCGGAAGATGCCACCGTTTTGCAAAATCCAACAAGCATTGCTATTGGCAATAATTTCCTTACCAACAGCTTGCTCAATAATGTGGTCACAGAGCCGCACTTTACGCAACGCAGCCGTCAACCGCGTCTGACATCGTTTTTAGCAAGTAGTATCTACAACTATGGCGTGACTTGGCAAACCATGCGGGGCATTGCCTGCGACGAGGCGACCGCCTACGCATTGGATGCAAACGGTACCGGTAAAATATTTGGCACCAATGCTTGCTTCTTTGTGAAGCCGACCGGCGCACCGGAAACATTAGCTGCCAACACCTCATTAACGTGGAATTTGAGTCAGCAAGCATTGAATGTCTACAAAGTGCCAGGCAGTACAGCAGGGCTCAATACGTTCAATATGAACACCTTTACCGGAACCGGCGGCACGACGCAGTATTGGTCGGTGAGTAGCGGAACGCTGACGATACGCTAGGATTTTTCAGGCTGTGTGCAGTAAGACAAAAAGCCTGCCTTCAATAGAAGGCAGGCTTTTTTGTGGGTACGGTTATAAGTGCTGCAGGTACGTTATAGAGATGTTGTAAATACGTCATAGGCGCCTTTGTAAGCGCCTTATGAGCACCTTATGAGCACCTTATAAGCACGTTTATCAGTAAGTAAGATACTTTCGATGTTGGCAGGCTAAAAAATAATCAGGCTAAACCAATAAGCCACTGCCGCTACAAATGCACTGGCTGGGATTGTGAAAATCCACGCCCACACAATATTGCCCGCCACTCCCCAGCGCACGGCACTGGCGCGGCGTGTTGAGCCCACGCCAACAATCGCGCCGGTAATCGTGTGTGTTGTCGAGACGGGAATGCCCAACGCGGTTGCCAAAAATAGCGTGATTGCCCCGCCGGTTTCAGCGCAAAAGCCGCCCACTGGCTTGAGTTTGGTGATTTTTTGCCCCATCGTTTTAACGATACGCCAACCGCCAAACATCGTGCCAGTGGCAATCGCCAAATAGCAACAAACAATTACCCAAGTTGGCGGCGACGCGGCGCTGGCTGCCGTATAGCCGGTGGCGATTAACAACATCCAAATAATGCCAATCGTTTTTTGCGCGTCGTTGCCGCCGTGTCCCAAGCTGTATGCGCCCGCCGATACCAATTGCAACCGCCTAAACCAACGATCTACTCTTGAAGGCGTGGCGCGACGGAATCCCCACGACACCAACACCATCATCAATGTGCCCAGCAAAAAACCGAGAAGCGGTGACACAAAAATAAATAAAACGGTTTTTAATATACCAGCTGAAATCAGTGCGCCTGCACCAGCCTTGGTCATCACCGCGCCGACAATGCCACCGATGAGCGCATGAGAAGAGCTGCTCGGAATGCCGTAATACCACGTCACGATATTCCAGGTGATCGCGCCGATGAGCGCCCCAAACACGACGTGAGCATCAACAATACCTGGCTGGACAAAACCTTTGCCGACAGTCGCGGCGACGCTCAAATGAAAAATGAAAATCGCCAAGAAATTAAAAAATGCAGCGAACAACACGGCTTGACCGGGCTTCAGTACGCCGGTTGAAACCACGGTGGCGATTGAATTGGCGGCATCGTGAAAGCCGTTCATGAAGTCAAACGCGAGTGCAACCATCACCAACATGGCCACGACCCAAAACGCGATTTGGACGTTTTCCATCGGGCAATAGTCTTACGAATTTTCGAGGACGACGCCCTCGATGACGTTGGCCACATCCTCGCATTTGTCGGTGATGGTCTCGAGCAGTTCGTAAATCGCTTTGAGCTTGATCACTTCGCGTACGTCATCCTCACCGCGGAATAATTTGCTCATTGCGGAACGCATCACGCGATCCGCATCGGATTCGAGCTGGTCAATCTCTTCGCAGGTTTTCAATGCCGCTTCGGCCGTCGCGGGTTTGGATAAATCGCCGATCAGCGAGACTGCGTGGCGCATGCGCTGGCAGCATTTCAGGCTTAAATCGGTGAGCCGGATGATTTCATCAGTGGCATGACGGACATCGTAGAGCGCCATCGTTTCAGCCGAATCCTGAATCAAATCGGCGACATCATCCATGGTGTTGATGAGCGTGTGGATTTGGTCGCGATCAATTGGTGTGATAAAGGTTTTGTGCAGGGTGCGGTTCACCTCGTGAGTGATTCGATCCGCCGCATGCTCGGCATCGTCCACCTCGCGCGCGTAACGTTCGCGTAGTTCCTGATTGTCGTAATTGGCAACCAGTTTCGAGAGCGCCTCGGCTGCTTGCACCACGAAATCAGCATGGCGGTTAAACAGCATAAAAAAATTACCATCGCGTGGCAGTAGCTTTCCGAAAAACATCCTCAACCTCCTGTTTATTTCATTTTTATGAACATTTAATGACAGGATTTTACACGGTGCTAGGTGGCGTGCCGATCAGAAGCAATGAGGCCGCTGTGGACGAGGCTCGGAATGGCAACGAGAAGATCGGAAGTGCGCCGCCTGAGGACATCGGTGCGAAGCTTGTACGGCACTAAACTCGCGGGCGGGATAGCGGGAGGCGGCGGGGAAGCAGGAGAGCGCTGAAATCTAAATATCTAGGACTGGCGGGGAGTTTCAGGCAATATTGCCTGAAATTCCCCGCCAGCGCTAGTGTTTAAAAAACTAGTCCGCTCGGGCCATTGCAAAGCTAACAGCTAAGCGATCAGAAACGCTTCCAGAATCGTGCGAAATACGAGGCGCCGTTTAAGCCGAATTGCACGCTGTCGTAAATGAAGCCATTGTCGGTTTCATCCGGATTTTGCTTGGTTGGTTTGACGTTGAAAATATTGTTGCCACCGATGGTGATTTTGGTATTTTTATCGAAGCTGTAGGTAAGACTTAGATCGGCCGATGTTTTTGGCGCGTAGCGGGCGTTCGGGACACCGTTTGCAGTGCCCGAGAAAGTGCCCAAAGTTTGCTCGCCAAAGTGAATTATTTTAAAGTCCGTTGATATTGAGCCGGAGCTGTATTCAAAGCCGAGCGTCGCTTTGCTGCGCGGGCCGCCCTGTTCAATGAACAAACGCTCACGCTCGGAGAGCAAGACGTCTTCAAAACCGCGTAACGATGGTGGCGCTTTAATCCCAGTCACCTCGGTTTTGCTGTAGTTGTAGGCCAGGTAGGTGTTCAATTTGCCCATGCCAAAATCCGCTTTGGTTGAGAATGTGAAATCGACGCCTTGTGTTTTCGTATTCACCGAATTTACGAAAAACTGCGCTTGGCCGACGCCTAATTTTTGCAGGGTCGCACCCAAAGCCGGATAGTTATCAGCATCGAATCGGCCTGAAAGAACAATACGGTCGTCGATGGTGATCTGGTACAAATCGGCAGTGAATGCGGTAACAGCGCCGGGGCTAAAGGTAAAACCCAGAGTGCCGCTCTTTGATTTCTCTTCCTTCAATTTGGGAATGCCCGCCGCGTTGGCGACCGCGCCACCATTGGGTGCCAGAACCACATCTTGCGGCTTGCCGCTAATAAAGTCGGTAAAGGTTGACGAGAAATAAACCTGTTGTAATGATGGTGCACGGAAGCCGGTGCTAGCCGACGCACGCAGCAAGAATTGCTCGCTCGCTTTAAACGAGGCGGCAAGTTTCCCTGTTACTGTTGAGCCAAAATCACTAAATTTTTCGGCGCGCACAGCGGTCTGGACTTTGAATAGCTTGGTGACATCAGTTTCAATGTCCACGTAAGCGGCAACGCTATTGCGGTTGCGGTTCGTTGCGTCGCTCGGCTGAAAGCCCGGAAAACCCTGGCTGCCGGCATTGCCGCCGTTACCCACACCATCGGCATCAATGTATGACCCCGGCTCGCCGGCAAAAATTTTGTAATCTTCGCGGCGATATTCGCCGCCGAATGCGATGTTCATGCCATTCGCAATACCGTCGAAAAAGCGGTTTACGTCAAAGTTGGTCGTCAGCTGGCCAAATGAAAAACCGCCCGCATCAAATTTGCTGGCGCTCCTGCCGTTGCTGGCGGGAAGGTTCGCGATCGACGCATTGATGGTGTTGCTAATGTTGTAGGCCAGCTTGTTGTAGCCATAGGTTTGCGAAAAGTCAGAGTTCCAGTCGCCGATTTGCCCACGATGGCCCACAGTAAGGTAACGATCCGTGATGTCACCGTTGATGAAGGGCACAAAGCCGTTGGGATACTGCGCAGCTGAATTTCGCGAGGGAATATCGTCTGAGCCAACACCGCCGCGTGCAAACGCCGCCGAGGAGGCATCACGTGTTTGCGCCCCAAGCGTGAAATACGATTTGCCCGCGCCACCAGTGGGGATTTCGCCGTTGATGTAAACGGTTGCGTTTTTGGCTTGGGTGTCACCGATAATGCGCGGGTTGCCGGGTTCAGCTCGGTTAGAGCGGCCACGATTGACGTATTCCGCAGTGACACCAACGATGCCGTTTTCGCCAACTTTAAAACCGCAATACGCGGAGGTCAGATAGTTTTTGCCGTCGCCTTCTGAGTATTGACTATAACCGGCTACTGCTTCGCAACCGGCGCGTTTTTTGAGGCCAATATCGATCACACCTGCAATCGCGTCGGAGCCATATTGTGCGGCCGCACCGTCGCGCAGCACTTGAACGTTTTCAATTGCCAAGAGCGGGATCGCGTTCATGTCAGTGCCGGTGTTGCCGCGATTGCGCGCACCGAAAAGATTCACCAGAGCAGTTGTATGACGACGTTTGCCGTTCACCAGCACCAACGTCTGGTCTGAGCCCAAGCCGCGTAATGCCGCAGAATCAATCAAGTCGGCGCCATCAGCGCCAGTCTGCCGGGTGGAATTGAAAGAAGGGGAGAGATATTGAAGCGATTGTGCCAAATCAAACTGGCCACCCTGTTCGGCCACGCGGGTTAACGAAATTAGATCAACAGGAACGGTTGTATCCGTCGCGGAAGCATTGGCGCGGCGCGAACCGACAATGGTAATTGTATCAATGGCAACAGGGTCTTTCTTGTCCGCGGCCGCAACTGCCGGAGCGGCTGGTGGAGTTTGTGCCAACGCGTTTTGCGAAGCCAGCACCGCGATGGCGGGAATAGAAACAGCGCCATATAAACTGAACAAGACGGCTTTACGAAGTGGAGTCATAGCATTTCCCTCGGTTTAAGTTGTATTTTGGTTTGTTGCTTTGTTCTACTTTATTCCTGGCTTTGACTTGGACCGCAAGTCGTTTTGTTGCGTTGCCGATGCATTTCGACGGCGCGGTTCGACAGTGCTATTGGTAGCGCTGGTGGACAGCTATAATCCGCCGCTTTGTCCGCCGCTTTGATTCAATCGCTTTTTATTGTAACGGCTTTGAATTGACCCACGTAGCAAATAGGCACTTGAGCAAGCGCGGGTGTTGCAACATTGAGACAGTTTTGCCTAAACGAGATGGCTCCAGCGCGATATCAGCGGAAAAAGCCAACCGGCTAAAGCTGAAATAAAAAATACCGCACGCAGTCTCAATCGCTCAACGATTGGTTCAATAAACGCGCTTGCGTATCAAATCCATGCGCTGAAATATCCGTAATGTGAATCGGCTTTGCGTCGGGCACGCCCGCATAATTTTTAAACATTGAGCGGTCATAGGCTGGGTCATAGTGGCGGTCTAACATGCTCTTGACGAATGCATGCCATTGCCCATTGACGGCCATGCTTTTCCAATTCGCGATTTGTTCACGGGAGTGCAGGGCAGCAAGGCAGTCAAGTTTAAAAAATAGCATGGTTTGATCGGCAATCAGATGCGCGTATTCCTCGTGCAATAGCGCAACCCGCAGCAATTGCGGCGTGATCATTTCATGGCAACGGCCTTGCCACATCGCCCGGATTAGTGGGTCTGGCACGCGCAGCACGCCGATTTTTTTGCTTTCAGCTTCAACGAACACTGGGCGGGTCGGGTCGAATTGGGCGAGCTCTGCCCAGATGCGACTATCCAACATTTTTTGCGCGGGCTGCGGCTGATTTGGCAGATTCCCCAGTACTGAACCTTTGTGAGCCGCGAGTTTTTCAAGGTCGAGCACCTGCGCGCCCTGTGCAGCAAGCGATTCGAGCAGGCGGCTTTTGCCCGAGCCGGTACGTCCGCAAATGACTTCATAACGAAATTGATTAGGCATGGTTTCTAAATCACTCACCACTTGTGCCCGCCATGCTTTGTAGCCACCTTGCAACTGCACCGCACCCCAGCCGATGGCCCGGAAAATATGGGTGGCGGCACCGGATCGTGCGCCGCCGCGCCAGCAATAAATCAGTGGCTTCCAGTGCTTGGGCTTGTCCCGAAACTGCTCGTCGATATGTTTGGCGATGTTACGCGCCACCATCGCCGCGCCAACTTTTTTGGCCTCAAATGGAGATGCTTGCTTATGGAGCGTGCCAACGATAATGCGCTCTTCATTGGTCAGGACCGGGCAGTTGATCGCGTTAGGAACATGATCGAGAGCGAATTCTGCCGGACTGCGGGTATCAACGATCGCATCGAATTTGGCGAGATCATCGCGGCTCAAGGGCAGCGGCTGAATGCTTGGGTAATGGCTGCCGTTGCTATGCTGGCCAATGGCGCGGCCTCCCGCCGGGCTCGCCAAGGAACTCACGACGGGACTTACGACAGAATTCGCTAATGACGGCGCGACCGTGTTGTCATTCATTTTTTTTGTTTGGTGAGGAGTTGTCTGGGTGTATTCGATGATTCATTTTGCGGGCGATTTTTTAGCGCCAGCTCCACTATCGGCATTACATTTTGCAATACCCGCGGCTGGGCGGCGGCCACAGGATGCAAACGATCAGCTTGGAAAAACTCCAATTTATCGGCGATCCCGTCAAGCAAAAACGCAACCAGCGGCGCGCTATATTGCTTTGCCAAGGCTGGGAATACGGCGTTAAACGCCTTCGTGTAATCGATGCCGTAGTTGGGGGGGATTTGAACACCGACTACCACCACACGAGCGCCGGTAGCTCGGCTCGCAACGATGATCGCATCAAGGTTTTTTTGCATCGCGGCGACCGGCAAGCCGCGTAAGCCGTCATTCGCCCCCAACGCCACCAAGACGATGCTCGGTTTAATGCTCGCCAAATCGGCTTTTATCCGCGCCAAGCCACCGCTCGAGGTTTCGCCGCTGATGCTCGAATTCACCACCTCAACGCCGCGCGGCTGCAACTTCGCTGCCATCAACGCAACCCAGCCGTCTGCCACATTGATGCCATATGCTGCCGATAAACTGTCGCCGAACACCATGATTCGTTCTTTGGTCGCAGCGGGGCTTGCCTTGAGACTAGTGGTGCTGACATGCTTCGCCTCACTGCTCATGACGTTGCTAGCAGTGTTGCCTGCAAATGCGGGGAACGTAAGCACCAGCGCTGCTGTCAGAGCTGTTGTCCTAGAAATCGTCCTAAACATTGCGCTGGTCGCAGTTGTGCTCGTCAGCGCGGCGAAGGCGCCGGCGGTTACGAATGCGTCGGAAATTCCCAACCAAGCCCTTGAAAATAAATAAAATCGTGCAACCTTAACCATATCCCTTAGACCTTCAATAAGAACCCCAAAAAAACGGGACAAAAACCTTAACAAAAACTTCCGCAACAAACGTAAAGAACTCAAAAGCACTTTAGAAAACGTTTTATCAGCACCACATTGCTTCCAGCACCCGCTATGATGACACCATCTAAGATGGCGCTGACAATGACGAATTCAACCACGCCAATCTCCATCTGCCCCCATCCACTCCAATCAGAACTGAATATTCATCAAATGCCTGATTCCAACGTTGCTGCGACTGTTACGCCCATTCCACAAAACCCCGTCGCCATCATCCGCGTCGATCATCTCTCCAAACGCGTGCCGACCACCGATGGCACCACCAATACGACGCTAACCATCGTCAACAACGCTAATTTTAGCGTTGGTGCCGGTGAAGCGGTGGCGGTTGTTGGCGCGTCTGGCTCAGGCAAGTCAACACTGCTGGGTTTGATGGCTGGGCTGGACAATCCGACCGAGGGGAAGGTTTTTATCAACGGTGAAGATTTATTTGCGCTCAATGAAGACGGCCGCGCCAAGCTCCGCGGCAGATTAGTCGGCTTCGTATTTCAGTCTTTTCAGTTGTTGCCATCATTGACCGCGCTCGAAAACGTAATGTTGCCGCTGGAGCTATCCGGCGTAGTCGACGCCGAAGCGCGTGCCACGGCAATTCTGGGCCGCGTTGGCCTGGGGTCGAGGTTGACGCACTATCCGAAGCAGTTATCGGGCGGTGAACAACAACGGGTGGCAATTGCACGGGCGTTTGTGACCGAACCGAAGCTCTTGTTTGCCGACGAACCCACCGGCAACTTGGATGCCAAAACGGGCAGAGCGATGATTGATTTGCTGTTTGAACTAAACCGTGAACGCGGCACGACGTTGATTTTGGTCACCCACGATCTGAACCTCGCCGCGCGATGCGGGCGTCGGCTAACAATTGACGAAGGCATCGTCAGCACCGAAGACGAACAAGCCGCGATGGCGATGTAAGCTCGGCATAAAATTTCCATGAAAAAACTATTATTAGCTTTCAAACTCCTCCGTCGCAACGCCAAATCCGGTGAGGCCAAGGTTTTATTGGTTGCGTTATGGATTGCCGTTACCAGCGTCACCACCGTCTCATTTTTTGCCGATCGTGTTGAATCTGCGCTGAACACCCAGGCCAACGAATTAATCGCCGCCGATGTCGTCGTCGTCACTGATGCACCGACCCCGCAACGATTCCGCGATGAAGCCGTGCGCCTCGGGCTCAATATGGCGGAAACGACGACGTTCCCCAGCATGGTCGCGGGCGATGAGGCCAAAGGGCAGGGCGTCAATCTGGCCGAAATTAAAGCGATGAGCGATGGGTTTCCGCTGCGCGGCAAAATTCGTATTGCCGATACGCCGGGCGGCGTGGATCGAGAAGCGGTTGGCGTACCCGCGGCGGGCACGGTATGGGTTCCCGACATTTTACTCACACGCCTCAATGCTGTGGTCGGTGATGAATTGAAAATTGGCGATTCAAAATTTAAGGTCACCGCGATCATCACCAAAGAACCCGATAGCGTGCTTGATTATTTTGGTATCGCACCGCGGGCAATGTTGAATCACCGGGACCTTGCAGCCACGCATCTGGTTCAAGTCGGGAGCCGGGTCAAATATCGGCTGCTTCTATCTGGCGATAAAAAATCAATCGACGGTTTCATGGCGACGTTTAAAGGCCAAACGCAACGCGGCGAGCGAATTGAAAGTGTGAAAGATTCGCGCGCCGAGGTACGCGTTGCGTTGGAGCGTTCGCAGAATTTTTTAGGCCTTGCGGCGTTACTGTCGGTGATTTTGGCATCGGTTGCCGTGGCGCTGGCGGCACGCCGTTATTCGCAACGGCAGCTGGATAGCGCGGCCATGATGCGGTGTCTGGGGGCCTCACAGGCCGACATTTTTAAACTCAATTTATGGCAATTTTTGGCGCTGGGTTTAATCGCCTGCTTGCTGGGCGTGGTGGCTGGGTATATTGCCCAAACAGGGCTTGCAGCCTTGCTCTCCGGGATTTTTACGGTTGCGCTTCCCAGCCCAACAGTCATGCCCGCGCTGCAAGGTTTGGCGATCGGTATGGTACTGTTGTTGGGCTTTACGTTGCCGCCATTATTAGCGCTCCGAAAAGTATCCACCCTACGCGTGCTGCGCCGCGATCTCGACCCTTTCGATGCCGGTGCAACCTTTGCCTACTTGCTCGGATTTGCCACCTTGGCGGGTCTGATTATTTGGCGGGCAGGCGATTTGAAGTTGGGTGTGTTCGCGGTTGGTGGCTTTGTCGTAGCGCTCGCTGCGGCGGGTCTGGCGGGTTGGTTGCTGATCCGCGCGGCATCAAGCTTGCGCGGCGCAACATCGGGCTCTTGGCGCTATGGCATTGCCAACATGAAGCGCCACGCCGGTGGTAGTTTGGTACAAATCATGGCTCTTGGTTTGGGGCTGATGGCGATGCTGATGCTAACGCTGGTACGCACCGATCTCATCACTAATTGGCAGGCAACTGTCGGCGATGATATGCCAAACCGTTTTGTTATCAACATCCAGAGTGATCAGTTGGAGGCGGTCAAAAATTATTTCAAAACCCGGAACATGGATCTGCCCGATTTGTATCCAATGGTGCGTGGCCGGCTAGTTGAAATTAACGATAAAAAAGTCGTGCCGTCTGACTACAAAGACGAACGCGCTAGGCGGACATCCGAGCGTGAATTCAACCTATCTTGGTCGACGAAACAACAGGTCGGCACACAGATTGTTGACGGTAAATTTTGGAAGGCAGAAACCAAAGAAAAGGAATTTTCAGTCGAAGAAGGTCTGGCTAAAAACCTCGGTATCGGTGTCGGCAGCACGCTGACTTATGACATCGCAGGCTCGCGCTTCACTGGCAAAGTGACCAATCTACGCAAGGTTGATTGGAGCAGCTTCAAGCCGAATTTTTTTGTCATTGCCAGCCCGGGTGTGTTGGAGAAATATCCCGCCAGCTACATCACCAGCTTTAAACTGGCGGCAGGGAATGAAGCCGTGGTGAACGGCTTAATCAAGCAATTTCCGAATCTATCGGTGATTGATTTAACGGCAATCATGAACCAAGTCAGGACCATCACTAACCAGGTGGCGAATGCAGTCAGCTATGTGTTCATGTTCGCCTTGGCAGCAGGCCTCGTTGTGCTTTACGCGGCGATTGCCAGCACCCAAGATGAGCGGGTATTCGATGCCGCCATCATGCGGACGCTAGGCGCGAGCCGTAAGCAAATGATCGTCGTCCAACTCGCCGAATTTTTAGCGATTGGTTTGCTTGCCGGTTTGATCGCATCAGCCGGCGCGATGGCATTGGCAGCGCTGTTGAGCGATAAAGTACTGGAAGTAAAATACGTCATCAATTGGTGGATTCCGGTGATTGGTATTTTGGGTGGTGGCCTTGGCGTGGCAATTGCGGGCTTGCTCGGCACGCGAAAAGCGGTGGATTCGCCGCCATTAGCAACGATTCGGGCGTTGGCCTAGTTTGAACGGATAGCTGTAAGGCCGACTGACTTTATTTGGTTGAAAATATGGCTCAACATACAATCCTATATGTTCAGTATGCAAACGCATTGGGCTCGCGCTGTGCTTAGTTTTCAGCGTAAACGAAAATGCCATTATGCCAAACAC
Organism: Burkholderiales bacterium; assembly: GCA_025360815.1. Classification (GTDB taxonomy): domain Bacteria; phylum Pseudomonadota; class Gammaproteobacteria; order Burkholderiales; family Usitatibacteraceae; genus UKL13-2. Next base: position 18,550 of record JANYBL010000085.1, on the reverse strand, counting down.
GCCGCAATCGGCGATCTTTCCGCGCCAATTCAACTTTGTTGGTGGACAAAACGGTGCCCGGCAAATCGATGAATTGCATTGTTTGGCCGGTGAGCCGCTGGCTGCTACGTCTTCCATTTCAGTCGTCACGGGGAGACCTGAGCTGTCAAGTGATGCTATGTGACAACCTTATACGGCAACCTATACGGCAACCTATATGGCAACCCATACGGCAACTTATATGGCAACTTATATGGCAACTGCGCGGCATGACCAGCAATGAGCGCGATATCATGCAATTTGAGAAGTCAGCAAACAGGAAGGGCTGGGGCGAGCGGGGCATTGATTCCGATTCGTAAAAAAGCGACATATTGGGCGCTGGCACAAGACGATTGCCGAGAAGTCTTCGAGGCCCAATCTAAACATATTGCCATCGGCCTGAACTACCTTCCAGCGATTGCGCGCAAGCGCTTTCATTGCCGTGATCCGATTGCAGACGAGCCGTTTGATTTTCTGACTTAGTTTGAATTTACACCTAGCGATGTTTCCGCGTTTGACGATTTGCTCGCCGCGGTGCGTGCTTCGCCTGAGTGGGCATATGTTGAACGCTAAGCGCAACCAATCTCAATATGGAAGTGGGGGATACACCGGTGTTGACGAGGTGTTTTGAATTTGCCGTGACAGATTGTGGCGTGCGCGTGCAAGTTTTCGATTTGTATTCATTATTTTGATCGCCATATCTGGACCCCTTAAGCTGTCCCGGTCCACCAGCAAAGGATCAACGAGATCTCACGCTCCCGTCAAAACCGCGCTAAACTTTGCTCCCGTGTAAAGTTAGGAGCTTGCCATGGTCACCAACACCAAAGCGCCCACCCCAATCGCCCTAGCTATTCTAGTCGCCACCCGCAAGGGCGCATTCATCCTCACGGCAGATAAAACCCGTACTCACTGGGACATTCAAGGGCCGCATTTTCTTGGGCAGATTGTGCAGCATCTGGTGCTTGATCCGCGCGATGGAAAAACGATGCTGGCGGCGAGCCGTGCGGGGCATTTGGGACCAACTGTTTTTCGTTCAACCGATTTTGGCAAGACCTGGGCTGAAGCCAAAAAACCACCACAATTCCCGAAAGCCAAAGACGGTCAAGCCGGGCTTGCCGTTGATCATGTTTTCTGGCTTACGTCCGGCCATGCGTCCGAACCCAATGTCTGGTACGCGGGCAGCTCGCCGCAAGGTTTGTTTCGCTCGGACGATGGTGGCGTGACTTGGGCTAGCGTGGATGGTTTTAACTTGCATCCCGACCGCAGCAAATGGTGTGGCGACCCGGGCCAAGACGGCACGCCAGATGGGCCGAAACTGCACTCGGTGACGGTTGATCCGGCCGATGCAAAACATCTCTACATCGCGATGAGTAGCGGCGGCGTTTTCGAGAGCGTTGATCGGGGCGAGTCTTGGACACCGCTGAATCGCGGGGTCGCGGCGGATTTCTTGCCGATGCCCGATCCGGAATACGGCCACGATCCGCATTGCTTACGGGCGCATCCACTGTTCCCCGATCGGGTGTACCAACAAAACCATTGCGGTATTTATGCCTTGGATCGCAATACAAATCGTTGGGATCGAATTGGCGACAATATGCCCGAAACTATCGGCGATATTGGCTTTCCGCTCGTGCTGCATCCGCGCGATCCCGATGTGTTGTGGGTATTCCCAATGGATGGTACAAGCGTTTGGCCGCGTACTGCACTGCAAGGCAAGCCGGCGGTTTATGGCTCGCGCAATGGGGGCAAAACATGGCAACGTTTTGATAGGGGCTTGCCAACAGCACAAGCGTGGTTCACCGTCAAACGTCAGGCGATGTGTGCCGACCTGCATGATCCGGTCGGCCTCTATTTCGGCACGACCAGCGGTGAGGTTTGGGCGAGCTTTGACGAGGGCGAAAATTGGTGTTGCCTGATTCAGCATTTGCCGCATATTTACGCATTGGAATCGGCTGCATTAATACCCCCGACGCGTCGACCAGCGGCCATATTACGATCATCGAAATCGATCGCTCAATGAACGTAAATTTACCGACGCCGCTGGTTGATTACACCAGCGGGAGCCGCAATGTCACAGCCAACGGTAAATCACTAGCCGAATTGCTGCTGGACCTTGATCGTCAATATCCCGGAATCCGCTTTCGCATGATCGATGAGCAGGGGCGGGTAAGGGCGCATATTAAGTTTTTTGTCGATTTGGAGCTGCAACGGGATTTAAATTTTCCGCTTGCAGTGCAGAGTGAGGTGATGATTGTGGCGGCACTAAGCGGCGGATAGGGTGATGATGGTTTATGCCAAACTCTAGGCTGGACGAGGCTTTCGAAGCAATCCCACGGCGTCACCAACTGCGGAAAAATACCAAGTAACCGGTCATCAGCGCAAGCAGCGCGCCGCCAATAATCGAGCCGAAAAGCACAATGGCAACGCGTTTGTCGGCGGCCTCATCTTCCTCGCTGTTTGGCGATGCTGGGGTCGCGTTGCCGAAATTCACGTTAAGCAAGTTGACGGACGAAGAACGGTCAACAGTAACAGGCAACTTATGCTGCGCGGACGGATTGCCAAAGCCGTCAATTTTGCGGCGTTCCCGGAGGCAAAACGCCAAAACGCCCGCCATTAAAACGCAGAACGCTAGAAATACAAGTGTGAGGCTGACGGTGAGCCCGAATGAACCCGCGACCATTATTTTGTTGCCGCCGGCGCTTCAGCAGGCCGGTCAGTTTTTTCAAGCTTCTCAACTTTCTCAGCAGCCTTAGCCGGCTCCTTTGCCTTTACGTCAGCGGGGCCTGTTGAATCAAGATCATCTTCCAATTTGTCTCGTTTGGCTTGCGGTACTTTGCCGTCATAAACCATATTCAAACGGCGCTGTAAAAACGCATCGCGCAGAAATTGATATTTGTCCAACGCGGCAGCATCCATGGTGTCAGACGCGCCAAGTAGATTCGCACGCAAATCAATCAACTCCACGCCAAACGTCGTATTGCGCGTGGGGATATGGTCGATGTAGCGGAAATAGCCCATGTAACCATCAACGGGACGCCCCGCCGCATCGCGCAGCGTGCTGGGGCCCATTAGTGGCAGCACCAAATAAGGCCCGCTTTCAACGCCCCATTTGCCGAGGGTTTGACCGAAATCCTCATCGTGCTTTTCCAGCCCCATCGGCGTGGCTACATCAAACAGGCCAAGTATGCCCAGTGTTGAATTAACCAGGAAGCGCCCCGCATCAGATACCGCATTGCCCGGTTTACCTTGCAACAGGTTATTGACGGCCGTACTAACGTCGCCAACGTTGGCGAATGCGTTAGAAATACCGGCCCGCACAAACTGCGGTGTGACTGCCTGATAGCCCTTGGCGACCGGCTTCAGCACAGCACCATCGACAGCGTCATTAAATTTATAGGTGGCACGATTCATACCTTCAAACGGGTCGGCTTTGGAAGCGCCCTGTGTCGCGCAACCCCCTGCAACAAGGCAACAGAAAAGGATGGCTAGATTTTTGGTCGTCGGGGTAAACATAGTAAGCATAGTTTTAATATCGTGGGGGTTGAAAAGAGACAGATGGCTTGAGGGGAAAATATACGAAATGCTGTGCGAGTGATTGCTGTACGGCGCAAGAACCGGCTAGTGCAATTTGAACCGCAACGACAAATCCAGCGCCTGAATATCCTTCGTCAGTCCGCCGACAGAAATACGATCAACACCAGTTTCCGCTATAGCTCGAACGCTATGAATAGCGACGCCGCCGGAGGCTTCAAGTTCCGCGCGACCAGCCGATATTTTCACCGCCGCTTGCATTTGCGCGGGCGAAAAATTATCGATTAAAATTAGTTTGGCGCCGCAATTAAGCGCTTCCTCCAACTGCACTAAATTTTCGACCTCGATTTCGATTATCGTATTAGCTGGTGCGCTATGCTGCACCAGCCGTTGCGCTGCCGCCATCGCAGGCTTGATGCCGCCGGCCGCCATGATGTGATTTTCTTTAATCAAAATACCGTCAAACAGCCCGATGCGATGGTTCTGCCCGCCGCCCGCGCGCACCGCGTACTTGAGGGCCAGACGCAGCCCGGGGATCGTTTTACGGGTATCGAGGATTTTGGCGCGTGTTCCAGCTACTGCCTTCACGAAGTGGCTCGTCTTGGTAGCCACCGCAGATAGTGTCTGCAAAAAATTAAGGGATGAGCGCTCAGCGGTCAAGAGTGCGCGCGCGTTTCCGCTGATTTCGCACAGCTGCTGACCAGCGCTGATGGTCTCGCCGTCAGCCACATGCCAGAAAATATCGCAGTCGGGATCAAGCTCGGTATAGCAGCGTTCAAACCACTCCGTACCGCAAATAATGCCATCTTCACGGGTTATCACGCCGGCGACGCCTCGCGAGGTGATGGGAATCAACGACGCGGTGAGATCTCCCGTTCGCACATCTTCATTCAGCGAACGCGTGACGTCGCTGGTGATGGTTTCTTCGATATCGTGGAAAGGATCAGACATAAAGGCCGGACATTTTGATGGAGCTTTGCTTTTAAACAATGTTCAGGTTTAGCGAACGACTAAAGTGACCTTGAGACTACAGAGTTGAGAAAAGAGTGCGGGATGCAGTGCGGAACAAAGTGCGCACGGGGATGTGCTTGAAAACGTCTGTTTTGCCTACATCTACTTTGTCAAGATGGCGATAATTTAAGACAGACTTGTTACCAGCTATAAAACGTAAACACAATCCAAAATGATCAGTAAAAGGATACACCAATGAGAATCGATAAGCTAACAACTAAGTTTCAACAGGCGCTCGCCGATGCACAAAGTTTATCGCTAGGACACGATAATGGTTTTATCGAGCCGCAACATTTGTTGCTCACGTTGATTAACCAAGAAGATGGTGGCACGTCATCGCTGCTCTCCCGTGCCGGCGTGGCTGTGCCGCGCTTGAAAACAGCTCTGGAGCAGGCCATTTCGCGACTCGCCAAGGTCGAAGGCACTGGTGGCGAGATCACGATTTCACGCGATCTGTCGAATCTGCTGAACTTGACTGATAAAGAAGCCACCAAGCGCGGCGACCAGTTTGTGGCCTCCGAATTATTTTTATTGGCACTGCTCAATGATAAGAGCGAAACAGGGCGTTTGTTTAAAGAATACGGCGCAACCAAGCAGGCGCTGGATGCGGCCGTGACGGCGGTGCGCGGTGATGAAGGTGTGAATTCACAAGAATCCGAGGGGCAGCGCGAATCACTCAAGAAATATACGGTTGATCTCACTGAAATGGCGCGCAAAGGCAAGTTAGATCCCGTGATTGGTCGCGATGACGAAATCCGACGCACGATTCAGGTACTGCAGCGTCGCACCAAGAATAATCCCGTTTTGATCGGCGAGCCGGGTGTTGGCAAGACCGCGATTGTCGAGGGCTTGGCGCAACGCATCGTAAACGGCGAAGTACCAGAATCGTTGAAGGGCAAGCGCGTGTTGTCGCTCGATATGGCCTCCCTTTTAGCGGGCGCCAAGTACCGGGGCGAATTTGAAGAGCGCCTGAAATCGGTATTGAAAGAACTCAGCCTCGACGAAGGACAGACGATTGTTTTCATCGATGAACTACACACCATGGTGGGTGCGGGCAAGGCCGAAGGGGCGATGGATGCAGGCAATATGTTGAAGCCTGCCCTGGCACGCGGCGAGCTGCATTGCGTCGGTGCAACCACGCTCGATGAATATCGAAAATACGTTGAAAAAGACGCAGCGTTGGAGAGGCGTTTTCAGAAGGTGTTGGTCGGTGAGCCGACCGTTGAAGCCACCATCGCCATTTTGCGCGGGCTTCAAGAAAAATACGAAGTGCACCACGGTGTCGATATTACCGATCCTGCAATCGTGGCGGCGGCAGAATTATCGAACCGCTACATCACAGATCGATTTTTGCCCGATAAGGCGATTGACTTGATCGACGAAGCGGCCTCACGCATTAAGATGGAAATTGATTCCAAACCCGAGGTGATGGATAAGCTCGAACGCCGTTTGATTCAATTGAAGATCGAGCGTGAAGCGGTGAAAAAAGAGAAAGACGCCGCCTCGAAAAAACGCATGAGCTTGATCGAAGATGAAATTCGTCGTCTCGAAAAAGAATATTCCGACTTGGAAGAAATTTGGAAAGCCGAAAAAGCCCAAGTACAAGGAACGGCGCACATTCGTGAGGAGATCGAAAAAATCCGCTTGCAAATGGCGGAACTGCAACGCGGCGGGCAATTCGATAAATTGGCGGAACTGCAATATGGCAAATTGCCGGCGTTAGAAGCGGAACTCAACAAAGTCGAGACCGATGAAAAAGCGAACGAAATTGCGCAACAAAAAAGCGGTGCGCCGCCTAAATTCAAGCTGCTGCGCACCCAGGTGGGGGCTGAAGAGATCGCCGAAGTCGTGTCGCGCGCGACCGGCATCCCCGTTTCTAAAATGATGCAGGGCGAGCGTGAAAAGCTGGTCAACATGGAAGCGCAATTGCACAAACGGGTTGTGGGGCAAGATGAAGCTGTGCGCTTGGTATCCGACGCCATTCGCCGCTCAAGAGCCGGCCTGGGCGACCCTAACCGGCCCTACGGCTCTTTCTTGTTTTTAGGACCCACCGGCGTTGGGAAAACCGAGCTGTGCAAAGCACTTGCTGCGTTTTTATTTGATTCTGAAGAACATATTATTCGTATCGATATGAGCGAATTTATGGAGAAGCACTCGGTTGCACGGCTTATAGGCGCCCCGCCTGGCTACGTCGGCTACGAGGAGGGCGGATCGCTCACAGAGGCGGTGCGTCGCAAACCATACAGCGTGATTTTATTTGATGAAGTCGAGAAGGCACACCCCGATGTTTTTAATGTGCTGTTGCAAGTGCTCGATGATGGCCGCATGACAGACGGCCAGGGACGTACAGTTGACTTTAAAAATACCGTGATCGTGATGACGTCAAACTTAGGCTCGCAGCAAATCCAGTCGATGGCTGGCAGTGATTATGGCGTCATTAAAATTGCCGTGATGGCTGAAGTGAGAACCTATTTCCGCCCTGAATTTGTGAACCGTATTGATGAAGTGATCGTCTTCCATGCGCTGGATGAGCGCAACATTGCAGGCATTGCCAAGATCCAATTAAAGCGGCTCGAACAACGCCTGAATGCGCTAGAGATGAACTTTTCAATCAGCGACAATGCATTGGCCGAGATTGCCAAGGCAGGCTTCGACCCGGTTTATGGTGCGCGTCCGTTGAAACGCACCATCCAGCAGGAAATTGAAAACCCATTATCCAAAGACATTTTGGAGGGGAAATTTGCCGCAAAGGATACGGTGCATGTTGGCTTGAAGGATGGTCGAATTACCTTCGCAAAGTAACAATTGGATGCGCAGCGGGGTGTCCTCGCCGATGGCCGAGGCCTGTATTGTTATTATTCCGACGCGGCTCTCGCCAGCGCGGCGGCCAGCCTGTGTTTTAGTCAGTGTCTCAGTCGCTATCGCTAGTGCTGGCGAGGTGTTTCGGCGATTTCCGCCTTTTCAGCCCTACCTTCTCGGATCAATATTTTCAGCCGACGGCTTTTAGCATCAATTGCGCAACGTTAGCGGCTCTTTCGATTTCGGTGTTCCCATCAAATGGGCAATTTACCCTACCGCCTCGCTAGCGGAAAGAACGATGCGCGTTGCCTATGGCGCACCAACGGCTACAGCTCGCGGTGCGATGAACAGCATGCTGCACTGGCTAAAATTGCCTTTGGCTTGATTTCAACAGGCTAAACGACAAATTCATGGCATCGTTAAGCATTTATCGGCTTGGCGGCGTTAGAATGCGGATGGTAAAAATATCTATTCAGCCATTTCTAACCGACCGAAAACTTCCCATAAGGAATAAACGCGATGATTCACCCTGCTTTTTTCTCTCGAGCTGCAGCCGCGACCGCTCCGTCGCAAAGCAAATTCAATTGTATGCTTCGCATTCATGAACGAAGCGAACGTGTTCGAATTGCGGGATCGATTTTCGCAAACACGTTGGTGAAAACACTATCGGTCGTTGCAGCCGGCTTGACCATGTTTGCTTGGGGCGCGAGCGCCGAGCAAGCCGCGCCGGTTGTTGCCCCCGCAAAAGCCGCAACTCACTCAGCGGCAATACCCGCTAAGGCGGCAATTGCCGCAAAGTCCGCGCCGGGTGGGGTGATTGCGAAGGTTGGCACAGTCGAAGGCATCACTGAGTACCAGCTCGCTAATGGTTTAAAAGTGCTGCTATTCCCAGATCAATCCAAACCTACCGTGACCGTCAATATGACGATTATGGTCGGTTCGCGCCACGAAAATTATGGCGAAACCGGTATGGCGCATTTGCTGGAACACCTATTGTTTAAAGGCACACCTAAAAATCCCGATATTGATAAGAATTTCAATAAGCGCGGTATGCGATTTAACGGTTCGACTTGGTTGGACCGCACCAACTACTTCGAGTTGTTCCAAGCCAACGACGATAACCTAGAGTGGGCACTGCAAATGGAAGCGGATCGGTTGATGAATTCATTCGTCGCCAAGAAAGATCTTGATTCAGAAATGACGGTAGTCCGCAATGAATACGAAAGCGGTGAAAACCAGCCGTTTAACGTAATGCTTAAGCGGATGCAAAGCATAGCCTTTGATTGGCACAATTACGGCAATTCGACGATCGGCAATCGTTCCGATATCGAAAACGTCAAAATCGAAAATCTGCAAGGTTTTTATCATCGGTATTATCAGCCCGACAACGCCGTGTTATTGGTTGCGGGTAAATTTGACGAAGCCAAGGTATTGCAATGGGTCGGCAAATATTTTGCAGTGATTCACAAGCCAACGCGCGTACTGCCAAAGCTGTGGACTGTCGAGCCAACCCAAGATGGAGAACGCCAGTTTTTTGTTCGTCGCAAGGGCGATATTCAAATCGTCGGCTTGGGCTACAAGGTGCCGTCCGGCTTGCATCCCGATTCGGATGCGATTGGTTTTATGAACTATGTGCTGACCGATTCACCAACGGGTCGCCTGCATAAAGCGCTGGTTGAAACCGGTAAGGCCGCACAGATATTTGGCTTCCCGTTGTTCGGTGCGGACGGTGGTTTGCACATGATCGGTGCCGTTGTGAAAAAAGGTGATTCAGTTGAAGTGGTACGCGATGAGATGATCAAAGCGGTTGAGGAATTTTATAAAAATCCGCCAACCCCAGTTGAGATTGAGCGCGCCAAGAAAAATTTTGCAAACGCCGCAGAACGCACCCTCAATAACCATGAGTCGATCGGCGTTGAGCTCTCCGAAACCATCGCACTCGGCGATTGGCGCTTGTTTTTCCAGGGTCGTGATCGCGCGGTAGCCATGACTGCGTTGCAAATCCAAGAAGCCGCAGCGCGCTACTACAAGCGCGACAACCGCGTGCTGGGCTATTTTATCCCCGAGGATTCACCGCAACGCGCCGACGTTCCCGCGCCACCGACGGTAGCCGACGCGATGAAAGGCTTTGTCGCCAAGCAGGTGGTCTCAAACGCCGAGGCCTTTAACCCGGCGAATGAAAACGTCGAAAAGCGGACAAAAATCATCAATATCGGAGGGCTGAAAGTAGCGCTGCTCTCGAAACTCAACCGCGGTGAAACAGTCAATATGAGTGTTCGCTTGCAGTCGGGTGATGAGAAATCGCTTTTTGGTAAAGCCACCGTTGCTAGCATGACGGGGCAAATGTTGTCGCGTGGTACGAACAAATTAAGTCGCGAACAAATTGCCGACGCATCCGAAAAACTCAAAATCGAAGGTAGCGTTTCGGGATTATCGGCCGATTTGCAAACAACCAAGCCGAACTTAGTCGAAGCTATCAAATTCGCGGCGCACGTAATGCGTGACGCCAATTTCCCCGAGTCCGAGTTTGAACAGCTGCGCAAGCAAATTTTGACTGGCATTGAATCGCAAAAGAGTGATCCGCAAGCAGTTGCCTCAAACGCACTCGCGAAGCAATTCAATACTTATCCAAAGGGTGATTTCCGGTATGTGAATTCGCTGGACGAAGCCGAGCAAGATACCAAAGCGGTCACGCTTGCACAGGTACGCGAATTCCACAAGAATTTCTACGGTGCGAATCAAGGCGAGATCGCCGTCGTTGGTGATTTTGACGAAGCTGCCGTGACCCAGGCGATTCGTGAAGCCTTCGGCGAATGGAAAGGTGGCGCGCCCTATACCCGTTTGAGCAATGCGTTCAAAGAGATTCCAGTCGCCAACGCCAATCTCGAAACCCCCGATAAAGAGAACGCAATGTTCTTGGCGCGTATTAACGTCAACTTACTTGACGATGATGCGGATTATCCAGCGCTGTTTGTCGCCAACTACATCATGGGTGGTGGTGCAGGCTTTGACTCGCGATTGATGGCGCGTATCCGCGTCAAGGACGGCTTGAGCTACGGCGCGGGCTCGCAACTGAATGTGGGCTCCAAAGACCGTGGCTCATCTTGGATTGCGTACGCAATTGCCGCACCGCAAAACGTCGCGAAAGTAGAGGCGGCATTCAAAGAAGAAGTGGCCAAAGCGTTGAAAGATGGCTTCTTGCTGACCGAAGTAGTTGCCGCGAAATCGGGCATCTTGCAGCAACGTTTGCAATCGCGCGCGCAAGACTCAGGCTTAGCAGGGCGCTGGACAACCTATCTCGATTTGGGCCGAACCTTCGTTTGGAGCGCCCAATTTGAAGCTAACGTTTCCGCTCTGAAACCCGAAGATGTATCGGCTGCCTTCCGCAAGTACATCAACATTGACAAGATCAGCATGGTCAAAGCCGGTGATTTTGCAAAGGCGAATAAAAGCGTCGGGAAAATTTCACCAGCTGCGAAGTAACGTTCGGCGAAGGCCGCATCTAAAAATTGCGTTATTCATTTCCATCAAAAAAGCCCGCAGCGTTTTGCGGGCTTTTTTGTTTTTACGGTGGTTAAGCGATAGGGCATTCCAATCACGCCCCCTCGCCAGAAGCTTTCGAGATGCAACGAGCGATTGGGCTATTGAGTGCTTGCCATCGATATATGGGGAAGGGCCGACGGATTGTGGCGGTTTTTTAGAAACGCTGGATAGAAGCACCGGATGCTATCAACAATCGTATAGAACTTGTTGATTTACCTCGGTTTTTGCCGCATAATCTTGGGCTTGCTTGGGCATTCGTATTTGTTTTCGTGCTTAATCAAGAAAACTGAACCAACCTTGCTTCACTGCGGTGCGCATCGCGGGAGGCTCCTCCGGCACTTAAGTGCCTAATCCATAAGGAGAATTAAATGCGCCATTATGAAATTGTATTTATCGTTCACCCGGATCAAAGCGAGCAAGTGCCCGCGATGATTGATCGTTATAAAGCAACGATCGCCCAAGGTGCGGGCAAGATCCACCGCATCGAAGATTGGGGTCGTCGCCAAATGACGTACCCAATCCAAAAAGTGTTCAAGGCGCATTACGTGCTCATGAACATTGAAATTGAACAGCCCACATTGGAAGAACTCGAGCACGCGTTCAAGTTTAACGATGCTGTGCTGCGTCATTTGATTGTCAAGATGGACGCGGCTGAAATCACGCCAAGCCCGATGATGAAGGAAGAAAAACCCCGTTCATCCGACTACAAAGACGACGTAAAGGAAGCAGCATAGGCAACGCAACAAATGTAGTGGTTTTAGATGGAATCGTTTTGTCGTGCGATGTCATGAGGGTTAGTCCCGGTGGTATCGAAACACTGAATCTGGTATTGCAGCACCAATCGCAGCAAATTCAAATTGAGGGCAGCCCAGCCGCTGCCGTCGAGCTGGAAATGAATGCAATCGCGTTTGGCGAAGTCGCTCTGGCGCTTCAGGTGCTAAAAGCAAACGATAAACTTTCCGTCAAAGGCTTTTTAAGCCAAAAGAACCGTTACAACATGCAACCTATTTTGCACATTACCCAATTTAAAATGTTAAGTGAGAGTTAATCATGCCCCGTCCAAGCCCTCGTGGTAAAAAGTTTGACAAGAACAAAAAAGATACACGCAATCCTAACCGCGGCTTATTTCGTCGCAAAAAATTCTGCCGCTTCACCGCTGAGAAAGTCGTTCAGATCGATTACAAAGATATCGGTATCCTGAAAGAATTCGTCAACGAAAATGGCAAAATTATTCCGGCACGTATCACTGGAACCAAAGCCAAATATCAACGCCAGTTAGATGTGGCGATCAAGCGCGCTCGTTTCTTGGCGCTGATTCACTACACCGATCTGCACTAATCGACGATCGGATAAGGAAAAATCATGGAAATTATTTTGATGGAAAAAGTCGTTAATTTGGGTTTGTTGGGCGATGTTGTAATCGTTAAAAACGGTTTCGCCCGCAACTTTTTGATCCCAACTGGCAAAGCAAAACGTGCGACAGTGGCCAACAAAGCCGAGTTTGAAGCACGCCGAGCAGAGCTTGAAAAGAAAGCCGCTGAAATTTTGGCTGCTGCCGTTGCCCGCGCTGCCAAGCTCGAAGGTTACATGGTTCAAGTAACGCAAAAAGCGGGCGTCGATGGCCGCTTGTTTGGTTCTGTGACCAATACTGACATCGCTGAAGCCTTAACAAAACAGGGCTTTGAAGTGAAAAAGATGGAAGTCGTGATGCCAAATGGTCCGTTAAAGACTATTGGTGATTTCCCGATCACGCTTGATTTACATACCGACGCAAAAGCGCAAATAACGGTTTCCGTTTTGGGCGAACACGTTTAGGGCGAGCGCTGAGCTTGCTATTGAGAAACATGTTGCAAGAAACATGTTGCAAAAAAAGGGCTGCTTCGGCGGCCCTTTTCTATTCCTGACTTATCCACAAGCTGTCCACCGTAAATCCACTACCTTGTGCATTGCCTGTGCATAACTTGCGGCGCACAATAGTGCATCAATCATTTCATGCCTCAATTTATAGATCAAGCACCCATGGCCGCTGTCTTTTCCACAACCGATCCGTCAAATCCCTTCAAACCGAGCTACGCCTCTGATAGCGCCATTACGTCGCTCAAGCTGCCGCCACACTCCATCGAGGCCGAGCAATCGGTTTTGGGCGGCTTGCTACTCAACAACGAGGCCTGGGACAAAATTGGCGACATCATTGCCGAAGAGGACTTTTATCGCGACGATCATCGCCGGATCTACCAAGCCATCTCTAAACTGATTGCCGACAATAAACCAGCCGATGTGTTGACCGTCGCTGAGCGTCTGCAAATGAATGGTGAGTTGCAAAATATTGGCGGGATATCGTACTTACACAGTTTGGCTGAAGGCACACCGTCCGCGGCGAATATCCGGTTGTACAGCGAGATCGTGCGTGAACGCGCCATCATGCGCCGCCTCGCCCGTGTGGGTGAAGAAATTGCTGACGATTCCTACGCCCCCAATGGCCGCGAAGCGCGACAGTTGCTAGACGAAGCCGAGAAAAAAGTTTTCGATATTGCCGAGATGGGACGCAAAGGCGGGCAGGGCTTTGCCTCGATGTCCACGTTACTGTCCGAGGTGATGACCCGCCTCGATGAGTTGTCCAAAAACCCATCAGCCGTGACTGGTAAAGCGACCGGCTTTGTTGATTTAGACGAAATGACATCGGGCATGCAAGACGGCGATTTGGTGATCGTGGCTGGCCGACCGTCGATGGGTAAAACCGCATTCGCACTTAACCTTGCCGAGCACGTGGCTGTCAATCTTGGCCTACCCGTGCTCATTTATTCGATGGAGATGGGCGGCACGCAGATCGCGGGGCGTTTTTTAAGCTCCATTTCAAAAGTGGATCAGCAGCGATTGCGCACGGGGCGCTTGGAGCCGCGCGATTGGGATCGCTTGAACCAAGCGCTAGTCAAGCTCAACGATGCGCCGATTCATATTGATGAAACACCCGCGCTCAATGCGCTCGAACTCCGCGCCAGGGCTCGTCGGATGTGGCGACAGTACGCGGGGCTGGGCTTGATTGTGGTCGATTATTTGCAGCTCATGTCATCTGCTGGCCGTGCGGGGGAAAACCGCGCGACTGAGATTTCCGAAATTTCCCGCTCGCTTAAAGCCTTGGCCAAAGAGCTTAAAGTGCCGGTGGTGGCGCTGTCACAGTTGAACCGCTCGCTGGAGCAGCGCCCCAACAAACGTCCCGTCATGAGCGATCTGCGCGAATCCGGCGCGATCGAGCAAGATGCCGATGTGATTTTATTCATTTATCGCGACGAGGTTTACAACCCCGAAAGCGCTGAAAAAGGTTCCGCTGAAATTATTATCGGCAAGCAGCGTAACGGGCCGATTGGCACCGTGCGTTTAACATTCCTCGGGCAAAATACACGGTTTATGAATTACGCTGGAGACGCACGCCCCAATTATGAGTAACGTTGTCTTACCTGGTGTCGCCTTGAATAATGGTGAGTAACTGCGATTAAAACCTAACAACACTTAAAAGAAAACGCATGCGTCCGATCCGCGCTGAGCTCTCCACGACTGCCTTGCTTCACAACTACGCGCTGGCAAAATCCAAAGCGCCAAACTCGCAGGTGTTCGCCGTGGTCAAAGCCAATGGGTACGGCCACGGGCTCGATTGGATAGCACGGACGCTGCGCGATGCCGATGCCTTCGCCACCCTCGAAATTGAAAGCGCAATTAAGCTCCGCAACAAAGGCATCACGCAGCCAATCCTCATGCTTGAAGGATTTTTCGGCAATGATGAGATCCCTACATTTGTCCGTTACCATCTAACACCGGTCGTCCGCGAGCATGAGCAAATCAAAGCGATCGCCGATGCAGAACTCGATGCGCCGCTCGATATATTTTTAAAGTTTAATACCGGCATGAACCGCTTAGGGCTGCAAGGCCCGCTCACGGGCTTCGCGATCAACACCGCCGCTTCGCACCGCAATATCGGCGCTGTCACGCTCATGACCCATTTCGCGACCGCGGACGGCGAGCTGGGCATCGCAGCCCAACTAAAAAAATTTGAAGAAATCGTCAACTCCGCCAAGCCCGCCTTCACCAAAAAGCGTTTCACCCAAAGCCTCGCCAACTCCGCCGCCATATTGCGATTTCCCGAAACCCATCGCGATTGGGTGCGCCCCGGCATCATGCTTTATGGTTCATCACCGTTTGCAGAAAAATCCGCCGCCGAGCTGGGTTTAAAACCAGTGATGACGCTCCGCAGTGAAATTATCGCCACCCAAACCTTGGCCGCCGGCGACACCGTCGGCTACGGCGCGACCTACACCGCGAAGAAAAAAATGCGCATCGGTATCGTGGGCTGTGGCTACGCTGACGGCTACCCGCGCCACGCGCCCGGCTCCAACGAACGGGGCACGCCGGTCCTCATCTCCGGCGCCCATACCCGCACGATCGGCCGCGTCTCGATGGATATGCTGTCTGTTGATCTTACCGAGATTCCCCACGCCCATGTCGGCGCGCCGGTGACCCTATGGGGCGAAGGATTGTCAGTCGATGAAGTCGCCAAGGCCGCAGGCACGATTTCTTACGAACTGTTTTGCGGTGTAACGGCAAGAGTGCCAATGGTGGAGGTGGAATAGCACTCCACGTTTCACCATCAACTACAAAAACACAAAAACACAAAAATAAAAAACATAAAATTATGAAAAATAATCTCAAAAATGGCTAAACCAAAGTCTGTCTACGCCTGCACCGAATGCGGCGGTCAATCGCCCAAATGGCAAGGCCAGTGCCCACATTGCCACGCGTGGAACACGCTGGTAGAAACTGTCGCCGAGCAAGCTAGTGCTTCCACGAACCGCTTCTCCACCCTCGCTGGCGTGGCAGCCGAACGCGGTGTAGTGCAAGCGCTGTCAAAAGTCCGCGCGGAAGACGTGCCGCGTAAGCCCACTGGCATTAGCGAATTTGATCGCGTGCTGGGCGGTGGATTGGTCGAGGGGGGGGTGGTGTTAATCGGTGGTGATCCCGGCATCGGCAAATCGACATTGCTGCTGCAAGCCCTCTCCAGCATATCGAACACCAACAGCGTGCTCTACGTCAGCGGCGAAGAAAGCCCGCAGCAAATCGCCATGCGGGCGAAGCGGCTCTCGCTCGATTCTCATGATGTCAAACTGCTGGCCGAAATTGAACTGGAAAAAATTCTCAATGTCATCGTGCATGAAAAGCCACAAGTTGCCGTTATAGATTCCATCCAGACCGTTTATTCCGCCGCGCTCACCTCAGCGCCCGGCTCCGTCGCCCAAGTGCGCGAATGCGCCGCGCATCTCACGCGTATGGCGAAATCGAGCGGCACTACTTTGATCCTTGTTGGCCACGTCACGAAAGAAGGCGCATTGGCCGGTCCGCGCGTGCTCGAACACATGGTTGATACGGTGCTCTATTTCGAGGGCGATACGCACTCCTCATTTCGCCTCATCCGCGCGGTCAAAAATCGCTTCGGCGCGGTTAATGAAATAGGCGTTTTTGCGATGACTGAAAAAGGTCTGCGCGAAGTCACCAACCCTTCCGCCATATTTTTATCGCAACACGATACCAACGTCTCAGGCTCATGCGTGATGGTCACGCAAGAGGGCTCGCGCCCGCTGCTCGTTGAGATTCAAGCATTGGTTGATGACAGCCACGGCATGAACCCCAAACGCCTCTCCGTAGGTCTTGAGCAAAACCGTCTCGCTATGTTGCTAGCCGTGCTGCATCGGCACGGCGGCTTAGCGGTGTTCGATCAGGATGTGTTCATTAACGCCGTCGGCGGCGTCCGTATTGATGAGCCCGGCGCTGATTTGGCGGTGCTACTCGCGATCGTTTCCAGCTTCAAAAACAAACCGCTCCCCGCCAAACACGTCGTCTTCGGCGAGATCGGATTAGCCGGCGAAGTCCGCCCGGTACAGCGCGGTCAAGAGCGATTACGCGAAGCCGCTAAGCTAGGATTCACCCACGCAATTGTGCCGAAGGCGAATAAACCGAAACACAAGATTGAAGGCATGGAAGTGATCGGCGTGGATCGAGTGGAGCAGGCGGT
This sequence comes from Burkholderiales bacterium, assembly GCA_025360815.1. GTDB lineage: Bacteria > Pseudomonadota > Gammaproteobacteria > Burkholderiales > Usitatibacteraceae > UKL13-2. The sequence continues at coordinate 1,590 of JANYBL010000085.1, read as the reverse complement.
GGCGTACTGCAGAGGCACATGACATGATCAGCACATCATCAAATGAAGTCTCAATTTTTTCGACGCGATTTCGAGTTGGGATAGCGCTTAGACAGCTGCGCAGCTTCATTTTGTAGGGATAAGAAAAAATGGAAAGCTAGACCTGATTGCTGCGCGAATTTATTTGAATAACGGCAGCGACCCACAAGTTACACAAAACTATAAGGCAGGAATCGTTGAAGCTGGATACTGGAATATTCCCTTGTCAAACACTGAGTAGGGCCCGAAATTGTGGACGAGCAAGTTGGTGCTATGTTTTCAGCTTGTTAGGAGCCACCCTGAAACGTATTCCCCGTCGTACCTTTACCGCCGAATTCAAGGCTGAAGCGGTAAGGCTTGGCACAGAACAAAATCGCACGCACGCCGAAGTCAGCAGAAAGCTGGATATCGGCATGAAGTCCCTACGTACCTGGATTGCGCAACAATCGTCATTACTTGGCGAATGGCCGGCCGTTGTAAACGCCCGCCTCAGTTTGCCATCGACGCACCGCAATACCATTGCCATAAATAGATTGCAGGATGCCGGGAACGCCAAATCGCCCCTGCTCCTCATTAACAACAGGGTCTCGATTGAGGCGGTGCGCTAACAACGGATCACCCATTTGTGCGGCAAGCGCTGCGCCACCAATCAAAGTGGCACCATTTTTTTGATATGGGGAAACTGATAACGCATTCATATAGCCTACTAATGCCGCAGATTGAGGATTTTCTTTTCCTATACGCTCTTCAAGCAAATTTAGTACTGCAGATGCAGGTTTGGGGAAGCCAGGGCCAATATCATCGTTAACTTTTGCGTCTTGAATCGCCTCACCTATCCGTAGAGCGGCCATCACCGCTTCTTTAAGCGGTGCCTCGCGATAAAACTTTCCTTCCAGTGGTACAGGCTTTCCGCGGCTGGCCAGTATTTCCTCAATGGTGGGATATCCGCGAGCTAATCTCCATTGCTGATCTTCAGGGGAAGAAAAATCCAGTAGCCCGTACGTCAGATCGTCGAAGTGTTTGAGATATTGCTGCTCATCAGGGTTGTAGGCCTTTAGTGCCTCGGCAAAGTTTGCAGCTGGCGCTTGCATCTTCACGCCCGGTAACGCAGGCCATGCGGTGGTTGTTGGCAAGGATACACCGACTGTTTTTGTCGTCGCGCTTGCCTGTGCCGTATTTGATGTCGTTGTTGCGCCGGTAGAGGACGATAGTGCAACAAGGGGTGCTGATGTCGGTTTGTAGAACCACCATCCAATAATAGCCATAACGACAACTAATAATAAAATTAGCCATCGATATGGGTGAGATAAACGTTTCGAATTACGCATATATTGAATTCCAACAGTGGGGACTGAGTATAGGAATTTCAAACGCTTTTTTCACTATTTTCGAACCTACCCGATAAAGCGCGAGCGGTCAAACTACGCGCCAATCTACGAATTGACTCACATTAAAGGTTACCGAAGGCACCAGTCAAAAGGTATCGTTGCCTCACTAGGCGGGGCCCGAAATTGTGGACGGGCAAGTTGATGTTATTTTATCAACTTGTTAGGAGCCACCCTGAAACATACT
>JANYBL010000082.1 GCA_025360815.1 Burkholderiales bacterium | reverse complement strand
CAGCAATAGCAGCAATAGTACAGAGCCTGAAGTTGCCCCGGCAACCGCCACAACTGGACCAATGAATGAAGCCTTATTTCCTGCCCCCTCTCCTTCTACCTCTCCTTCTACCTTCCCTCCAGCTGCCAATGCGGATATGGCTCCAAATTCTGAGCCCGCATTTTCATTCCCGCAACGAATCACCATGGCATATAAAATTTCATCGAGCGTGGCCGATGGAATTGCGGATTTTTCGTTCAAGCGTAGCGGCGTGGAAGGCCGCGACTATGAGCTAAAAAGTACCATCCAAGCGACCGGGATCTTTGCTGGATTGTTCGTTGGCACATTTCGCCAAATAAGCCGTGGCGAGTTGACTCACAACGGGATTCGTCCGACTTTTTTTAGCCTGCAACGCGGCGATGCAGCTGCCGACACCGCCGAATTTATGCGTGACAAGCGCACATTGAAAATGATCAAACACGGCGAAACGCACCTCTTTCCGCTCCCACCACGGCTGCAAGACACGCAAAGTTTTCTATTCCAACTGGCCCAAGAAGCCCGTCAATTAAGGACTTCCGAGGATCGCATTAAAGTGGCACTCACCAATGCCCGCAAGCTTTATCGCTATGAATTTCGCGCGCTCGGTGAAGAAACGCTGCAAACCCGGATGGGTTCGTTGACGACGTTGCATCTAAAAAGCGAGGCAACTGACGCAGAAGATGTGTATGAAGTGTGGCTATCGCCGAAACATTTTTATTTGCCAGTGAAAATTAAATTTTATATGGGCAAATTTTTAGTCGAGCAGACGGTGAGCTCAATTGATGCGAGTGAAAACTAAAGAAGCGTTGATTAAGCCGACTTCATCCCCATACTCCGTTACGAGCACAAAAATTTCTCCTGTGTTCTTTGCGCATCAAACATATGCGGCATCGATATTTTTTACACCCGCGCCCCGTCCGGTTTAAATCTTGGCTTAATTAGGGCTACCGTGCCTAAATTCATATTTTGGGAGCGGATCGATCGCGTCGCCTGCACCGTTATAGGGGATAATTAAGGGATGAAACCAAATACGCCAACCCGCACCACCTCGCGCTCTCCGTCCCGCACCGCTTCCCGCACTCCTCAGCAAGCTTCTCTGCGTCCGCCTTCAAACGCTTTAAATGTTTTGACGCCACCATTATTTAACGCGCTGGTATCTGCCCTGACGACGATTTTGCCGCTGACTTCACCGGCCGATGTGAGTCTGAAATTTTTCTTTCGCGAACATCCCAAATTGGGACTGCGTGATCGCGGCCTGATCGCCGAGACGATCTACACCGTGCTACGCCACCGACGTTTGCTAGAGCATTTGGTGCCCGAAGGGACGCCCCGCTTGTTGGCGCTGGCAGCAATGACCCGCATCCAAGGCCTCGGGCGGCGAGAGCTCGATGCGGTGCTGCGCGGCGGCGAAGAAAAATTCTTGGCCGAAATGAAAGCCTCAAAGCCCGCTAGCTTGCCGCTGCCCGTCGAAGCGGAACTACCTGATTGGGTGGTGTCCAAATTACAGGCATTCATGAGTGACGTGGACATTCTGGAACTCGGTCGCTCGATGATGAATGCGGCACCGCTTGATTTGCGGGTGAATGCCTTTAAAGCCAAGCGCGACGCTGTTCTCAAGCGTTTCCAGCAGGAGGGCATGAGCTGCTCAGCCACGCCCTATTCGCCGCTTGGCATTCGCTTGGATAGCAAAATTTCGCTCACTAAACACGCCGCGTTCATTGAAGGTTTTATTGAGGTCCAAGATGAAGGCAGCCAGCTACTGGGCATTTTGATGGAACCCAAGCGCGGCGAAATGATTGTTGATTTTTGCGCGGGCGCGGGCGGCAAATCGCTGATGATTGGTGCTGCGATGGCGTCAACCGGCCGCGTTTATGCGTTCGATGTTTCTGAAAAACGCCTTACGAATTTGGGGCCACGGCTTAAGCGCAGCGGGCTATCAAACATCACACCGCAACGTATTTTGAACGAAAACGATAGCCGGATTAAACGGCTCGCCAGCAAAGTGGATCGCGTGCTCGTCGATGCGCCATGCACGGGCCTGGGCACGCTCCGCCGCAACCCGGATTTGAAATATCGGCAATCTGAAACTGGCTTGGCCGAGCTGAACGTTAAGCAGGCGGCGATTCTGGCGTCTGCTTCCCGGCTCGTGAAACGCGGCGGGCGCTTGGTATACGCCACATGCAGCTTGCTGCGCGAAGAAAACGAAATGATTGTTGAAGGGTTTTTGGCCGAACATCCCGACTTCCAAGTTGTAATCGTTGACGACATTTTCGCGCGGCAAAAAATTGCCTTGATGGGCATGCAGCCATACCTGCGATTGACACCCAAACAGCACCATACGGATGGTTTTTTTGCAGCGGTGTTGGCGCGAAAGCTTGATGTAAAAAACAAGGATTCGGACATTAAGCCTGCGGCAGAATCTTCGGAAGCCGCAGATTAGCATCGTCGGTTAGCAAACCAATTCAATCAACATGAATAACCTTGATTTTGACAGCATCACCGCTGATCTCGTTTCTAAAAGCGGCGCGACGCAAATGGCGGTTCTCGCGGTCGCATTTTTGCTCGCATGGTTACTCACGCGGATGCTTCGTCCGCGCCTGCCTGACAAACTGGAACCGGGTTTCGCCAAGATCGGCGCGGGAAGCGCTAACCGGTTGATGTTGCCACTATTGTTTTTAATATTGGCGTGGCTCGCCCGTCTGCTACTTGCCAAGTTTCAAACAGTGCCTATCCTCAATATCGCCATGCCGCTTATCTTGGCGTTCGTTGCGATTCGCTTGGCGCTGTATCTGTTACGTCACTTAATCCCGCCCAGTGCATTGCTGAAATCATCGGAGCGATTTATTGCCTTTACCGTTTGGGGTTTGCTGGCACTTTATCTGACCGGCGTGTTGCCCGAGCTACTCGGTTCGCTGGAAGACACCAAAATCCCACTCAACAATCAGCATATATCGCTAAGGCAAATCATTGAGGCTCTGCTGCTGGCCGTGATTACGGTGTTCATCGCCCTCTCCCTGTCACGGTTGTTTGAAAAGCGCATTATGGAAGCCGATTCAGTCAACATCAGTTCCCGCGTTGTGATTACCAAGTTTGTTCGCGTAATTGCGCTGGTGTTGGCGCTTTTAATCGCGCTCACGGTGCTTGGCATTCCGCTTGGTTTGCTATCGGTATTTGGCGGAGCACTTGGTGTAGGGCTTGGGCTGGGCCTGCAAAAAATCGCGAGTAATTACGTCAGCGGATTTATTATTTTGCTCGACAGATCAATCCGTTTGGGTGATCTGGTCACGGTCGATAATCGTTACGGCGTGGTACAAGGTATCAAATCACGCTATACCGAAATTAAATCGTTGGACGGAACGGTGGCGATTGTCCCCAACGACACGCTCATTACCAACACCGTCATCAATCACACTCACTCGGTCCGGTTGGCGCTGATGAAGGTGACTTTGAGCGTGAGTTTTGATAGTGATATTGAGCGTGCGCTGGCCATTTTGCTAGCAGCTGGTACCGCACAACATCGCGTGCAAAAAGCACCTGCGCCCGCTGCATTGATCAAACAATTGGCCGATAACGGTATTGAGCTGGCGCTAGATGTGTGGATTCACGACCCGGATCAAGGCCAAAGCGGCTTGCGATCGGATATCTTGCGAGAGGTGTTGCAACATTTCCGCGATGCCGGTGTCAAACTAGCGGTTTCGACTGCTGCATCCGCTGCCGCACTGGCCGCAACATCGGCCGCAACGGCCAGTGGGCAAGCATCGATTCCTACGCAAGCGCAACCTGTATTACCAAGCAGTATCGGCAGCACGACGGGAAACACACCAAACAACGCAAAAAATAACCAATAAATTCAAACGCTTAATACTAAAACATCACAATAAAAGTGAAGCAAATTATCGCTATTCACGGTAAAATTATCGGCTAACTTGAAGGAGCACGTTTTGGACCTGAATTTTGTAGGAATGTTAAACGGCATGATTGATTTACCGTGGTGGGGCTATATCGTTGTGGGCTTAGTGCTCACGCATGTGACGATTGCGGCTGTCACGATTTTCCTACATCGTGCCCAAGCCCACCGCGGGCTCGATTTGCACCCGATTGTTTCCCATTTCTTCCGTTTTTGGTTGTGGCTCACGACCGGCATGGTCACTAAAGAATGGGTTGCCATTCACCGCAAACACCATGCCAAGTGCGAGACCCCCGAAGACCCGCATTCGCCAATGCATTACGGCATCAAAAAAGTATTGACCGAAGGTGCCGAACTTTATCGAACCGAGTCCAAAAACCAGGAAACCCTCGAAAAATACAGCCACGGCGTGCCCGACGATTGGATGGAGCGCAATGTGTATTCGCGCTATTCTTGGCAAGGTGCGGGTCTGATGCTCGTGACTAACCTAATTTTGTTCGGGCCACTCGGTGCGACCATTTGGGCCGCGCAAATGGCGTGGATTCCGATCCACGCTGCCGGTGTGATCAACGGCATCGGCCACTACTGGGGCTATCGTCACTACACCGTGAACGACACCAGCCGCAACATCACGCCCATTGCATTTTGGATCGGCGGCGAAGAGCTGCACAACAATCATCACGCTTTCCCGACCTCGGCACGATTCTCGATGCGCTGGTATGAATTTGATTTGGGCTGGCTCTATATTCGCGCACTAGAAACACTTGGCTTGGCAAAGGTCAAAAAAGTCGCGCCTAAACCAAAATTTGATTTGAACAAAGTCGCCTGTGATTTAGAAACAGTGCACGCCGTCATTGCGCATCGATTCGAAATCACCACCGGCTACGCGAGAACGCTCAAAGCCACCTGCCGCGCTGAAATTCTGCGCTTAAAGGCTGAAGGTACGGCGTTCAAAGACATGGGCACCAAGCACGCTTGGGCTCGGTTTAAAGAGTGGATGTATGCTGACCGCGCCGCACTTGCCGATGACCATCAGCAAGGATTAGATGCTGCGCTTAAAGGTAGCACTGTGCTTGAAACCGTTTACGGCTTCAAGAAAGAATTGATGGCAACCTGGGAGCGCTCAACGGTTTCAAAGGAAGAACTAGTCGCCAATTTAGAAGACTGGTGTAAGCGGGCTGAGGCTTCGGGTATTCAAGCGTTGCAGGAGTTTTCGCGGCGCGTTAGGGCTTATGCGTAGATAGGCCCGGGGCATGCGAATGGTGAAGAGTTCTCACGGTTGTTATTCTTCAACGGGCCAAACAGTTTAAACAAACATTTGGGGCGCATCACTTTTCGACGACGACTTGGGGCGTGATCATGAACCTACCATCGAATTGATCGACAACGTTCCCGTAGGCGGCACTCAACTGCTGAAGCCCATTAACGCGGTGCACGGAGCTTACAATCCAGCAGACAACGACAGCACGATCTTTTGGCTGGTGGTTGCTGACTAATTTGAACGTCGCGATAGCGAATGCGGCGAGACGACTGGGGTTGGGACTGGGACTGGACAAACAACGCACAATCAATGATCTCGAGCGGATTTGTATTATTGCGCGACGAGAACCAAGGCGCAGATAAAAAATCCCAGGGGAACGCTCACTTGCGCTTCAAGAACTTGCCGCCCCGCTATCCACACCATTGCCGCGAGGCGATCGCTCTTAGCCAAAATCGGTAAAAGCTTCTAATATGGTTCTCTAGACCGGCGAAATTTGCACGTTCTATTCGATGCGGCTCGCCCCATCTCCCCATCTCCCGATCTCTCTCTCCCGATCTCTCTCTCCCTATCTATCTCTCTCCCTATCGCACTCTCGCATTCGCGCCAAAATTCGCATCTTACAATAAATTTTTCACAGCCAAACTCCAGCACTGGTGCAGCGTTTGGCGATTTCACCTCTGCATCTGCCCCATCACGCCCGGCTGGGCACGATTAAATAGCGCCGTTATTTAATCATTCGCGGTTGCGGCTCGCACTATGTAATATTAGCGTTGTAAAATGTGCACGCACCCGGTTCATTTGCCCAACAACGGAGAACGATATGCCCGACCTCACCCACGAAACAGATTATTTAATCGTTGGCTGCGGCGCGGTGGGCATGGCATTTGCCGATACTTTGTTAACGGAAACTGATGCGACGATTTTGATCGTCGATCGATTCCACAAACCGGGTGGGCATTGGAATTTAGCCTATCCGTTTGTAACGCTGCACCAGCCCTCATCGTTTTATGGTGTAAGTTCGCGTGAGCTGAGCAAAGGTTTGATCGACAAGGTAGGCCTAAATGCGGGCCTCAACGAGCTCGCTTCTGGTGCGGAAGTCAGCGCCTATTTTGACAACGTCATGCGCGAGCGGTTTTTACCTTCTGGCCGGGTGCAGTATTTTCCGATGTGTGATTATCTGGGCGATGGTGCATTCGTTTCAATGCTCACGGGCGAAACCCACCAAATAAAAATTAAACAAAAAACGGTCGATGCGACGTATTTAAAAACCACCGTACCATCGACGCATAAACCAAGCTTTAGCATTGCGCCCGGCGTGTTATTTATGCCGCTGAATGATTTGCCAAAAGTGGCGAAAGCGCCTGCAGGCTATGTCGTGATTGGCGGCGGCAAAACCGGGATCGATGCCTGTTTGTGGCTGCTGGAACAAAACGTGAATCCGGATGATATTCGCTGGATCATGCCCCGCGATGCATGGCTGATCGATCGGAAAAATACGCAGCCGACGGTCGAATTTTTTAACGATTCCATTGGTGCCCAGGCAGCCACAATGGAAGCGGCGGCCCTATCAGAATCGATGTACGACCTGTTTGACCGACTGGAGGCGGCAGGGGTATTTTTACGCATCGACCACAACGTGCGCCCTTCGATGTTTCATGGTGCGACCGTAAGTGCATTGGAGTTAGAGCAGCTACGTCGAATTAGGAATGTGATTCGCATGGGGCGCGTTCAAAGCATCAGTGCCCTCGAAATCGTGTTGGCGCAAGGGGCGATTCCCACCAGCACCGAACACTTACATATCGATTGCTCGGCAAGCGCGCTGACGAACCTGACGATGAAACCGATTTTTGCAGGCGATGTCATTACGCCGCAAACTGTTCGCTCTTATCAGCCGGTCTTCAGCGCTGCGTTTATCGCGCATGTGGAAGCTACGTACACGGATGAAGCCACGAAAAATAAAATTTGCAGCGTGGTGCCCTTGCCAAATCACGATACCGATTGGATTCGCTTAACGATCGCTAATTTGATGAACCAATTTATGTGGTCGCAAGATAAATCCATCCAGAAATGGCTGCTCGGAAATAGGCTCGATGGCTTTAGCAAGTTGGTGCGGACGGTTGCCGACGACGACGATGAAAAACAGGTCGTCATCAAGCGGATGCGCAGCAATATGCAGGCTGCAATGGCCAAGCTGCAAGGCTACATCGCGCAGATTCATGCTGGACAAAAATCATAGGATTGGATCCCCAAATGAGCGAATTTCAAATCAGCAGAAGTGATTACACCAAAGTTCGTGTGGTGGAAACTCATTTAAGCGAACGCGATCTCAATGAAGGTGAAGTCCTAGTCAAGATTGATCGCTTTGCATTTACTGCGAACAACATGACCTATGCCGTGGTCGGTGATAAATTGGGTTACTGGCAGTTTTTTCCGCCAAGCGGCGACGATACGGGTCTAAATACGGAAGGCTGGGGCGTATTACCAGTCTGGGGCTTTGCGGATGTCGTTGTCTCACGTGCGGAAGGTGTTAACGTGGGCGAACGTTTGTTTGGTTATTTTCCACCGGCAAGTCATTTAAAAATGAAGCCTGTTCATATCAATGCTGCCCGTTGGATTGATGGTTCCGCTCACCGCACGGCGTTGCCGGTTGGCTATAACGTCTATCGCCGAGTAGTGCCTTCTCCCGACAAATCGTTGGATGAAGAGCGTGCATTATTGGCGGTGCTTTTTTTAACCGCTTATTGCATCGTTGATTTTTTACTCGATCATGATTGGTACCGGGCAAAACAGATTATCGTGATCAGCGCGTCCAGTAAAACGAGTATCGGCGTGCCCTACGCGTTCGCCGCATTGGCACCACATGTCAATGCGCCCAGGACTATTGGCCTAACCTCAAATCGCAACCTAGCTTGGACTAAGCAATTGGGCGCCTATGACAGCGTGCTGACATACGGTGATATTGCCCGGATCGAGGCCGACGTGCCGACAGTGATCGTCGATATGTCCGGCAACGGCGCGCTGCTCGGCAAACTACACAAACACCTCGGCGACAACATGAAATTCTGCTCGAATATCGGCGCGACTCATTGGGAAAACGGCGCCAGGAGTGCAGACTTCAACAAAGAAAAAAGCGAAATGTTCTTCGCGCCGAGTCATATTCAAAAACGCATCAAAGATTGGGGGAACGATGTTTTTGAGCAGCGCACTGGCGTATTTTTACAGGAAGCCATCGCAAAGAGCCGCGGGTGGTTAAAGCTCAGCAAATTGTATGGATTGAACGGACTTATGGCGCGGTTTGATGAGATTCGCGAGGGACGGATTCCGCCGGAAGAGGGATTGATCGTGGAGATGTGAGAACTAAGTTGATTGTTGAAGGCGGGACGGATCCGCTCATGACCACAAACATTTTCTCTCCGACTTTTTAATAACTGAAAAATTCACATGCGAAAAATATCAAGGGACGCGCCGGTTTTATTGATTCGGGCATTCTTTGCCTTGGCACTAACGGTATGCAACGTGTTCGCCAATGCTAATCCCAACGCAGCCGCCAACGCAAATTCCGACCTTGACGCTATTATTACGGCGTCCGAGAAAAGCGGCTTTACGGGCACAGTGCTAGTGACAGATCGTCACAAGCTGCTCTATGAACGCGTAGTGGGTCTTGCTGATCGTGAGCGCAATGTCGCGCATAACACGACTGAGATTTGGCGATGGGCATCGGTGACAAAGCAGGTTACGGCAATCATCGTGGCGCAGCTGATTGAAGAGGGAAAGTTATCGTTGGATGGCAACATCGCTAACTATCTCTCGAATCAAGAATTCAAGGGCAAGAATGCAGCGCAGATTACGATTCGGCAACTCTTACAGCATACCAGTGGCTTGCCGAATCCGAATGATGTTGCGGCCGATGGAAATATCTTTCCTGCGCTCTATCAAGCAAAAACGAATGCGTCCGGCGCCAACCAATTCGCCACCACGGGCTTCTGTAGCGGGCAGCCAAAACGCAAACCTGGCGATCGTAACGAATACAATAATTGCGATTATTTGGTGCTTGGCAGGATCGTAGAAAAAATTTCTGGCAAACCCTTTGGCGCCGTCGTGTCCGAGCGGATTGCCAAGCCACTGGGCATTCAGGTTTCCGTTAGCCCGCCGCGAGACAGTGTTCGCGGCTACCTTGACGACAAAAAAATCGAACCGGTGTTCAATCTCAACGCCTTCGGTGCGTCGGGTGCACTGGTCGGTTCCGCACGCGATTTAGCGGCGTTGGATCGAGCGTTGCTGGGCGACAAATTGATGTCTACTGCAATGAAGAAAATTTTTTGGCAAGGCGAGCCAAAGCTCGGCTACGCCGCGCTCAGTGTCTGGGTTTTCCCGGCGCAGCTCAAAGGCTGCAAAGAAAGCCTGGAGCTCATTGAGCGGCGGGGAGCGATTGGCGGCGTGCAAGTACGCAATGTGCTGATTCCGTCAAAGGACAAAGCGGTGATCATTTTTACCAACCGCGGCGATATCGAATTTGGTGAAATTTGGCAGGCGAGCGGCTTGATGTTTGATGTGTTGAGTGCGACTCTTTGTGAATAGCACCGGACGATAGTATCCGCGCTCTGTATCGGCCCAAACGCTAATACTGGCGCGACATTTACGGCGTTTTCCGCCAAACATTAAAACAAAAACCCGCTAAACAGCGGGTTTTTGTTGGTAGAGAAAACTAAAATTACTTGAGCTTTGTCTCTTTGTACATCACATGCTTTCGAGCTTTAGGATCAAACTTCATGATCTCCATTTTCTCTGGCATCGTGCGTTTGTTTTTGCTGGTCGTATAGAAATGTCCGGTACCGGCTGTGGATTCAAGTTTAATTTTATCGCGCATGATTTTTCCTTTGGTCTAGTCAGGCGGCTTAGATAGCCATGCCCTGAGCACGTAGATCGGCGAGCACGACATCAATGCCCTTTTTGTCGATGGTACGAAGACCAGCGTTGGTGAGGCGAAGACGAATCCAACGGTTTTCAGATTCAACCCAGAAGCGGCGATATTGCAGATTGGGCAAAAAACGACGCTTGGTTTTATTGTTAGCGTGGGAAACATTGTTACCCACCATCGGGGCTTTGCCCGTTACTTGACATACGCGTGCCATGGCACACCTCACAATTTAAAAAGTTAGAACGCGGACCGAAAAAACCGAATCCATGATTTTGATTTAATCTCTTCGCAATTATCATTACGGCATATAACAAGCGAAGTGCAAGATTGTACCCAACCCGGCTTGCTTAACGCAAGCTAAATCTTTGATTCTTAATTGAGAATCAAAAAATTGTTTACTTTTGCTTGGTCTCGTTTTGCGCAGTCTTTCTAAGCTTCGTCTAGCGTCTCTCAATTTCGTTTGGGCATAAAGAACACCGCGCCCTTCGATAAAATTGAAAAGCTCAGTTGGTTTGCCCGTGTGGCGAGAGGCGGCATGTTGTTCGCCCCAAGCACATGCGCAACAGACCCCTATACCGAGTTGGCCGCGCATAGCAGTGATGTCATGCAAGCGTTCAACCGTGTCAAGCAGCCCTCCTCACAGCCACCACCCAGATTGCAGATAGCCAACCACGAAACGGCCTGTCGTGCTTCATAAGTGAGATCGCTTAGGAAAGCTTTTGAAGCGGGCACATCCTGAAATTCCCAAAAATTCTTGGCTAACCATACCGGCGCCAAATCACGATCTTTCAGCGCACGGTCGAAGGCATCGTATGAATGTGCCGTTAGCCCCGCTTCAATTTCCTTTGAGCTACGAGGGGCTAATGCCAGCGCACTGCTTTGCAACCGACTTTTTCGAATACCTTCCTGCAATTCTGGCATGGCAAACATGATGTCGTAAGCTTTGCCGCATCGAACTTTATAAGCTTCATTTAGCCTGGTCGCGCTGGCTGTATTTTCCTTACTTTGCCCACTATTGGTGCTTAATAAAAAATTAAAAAACGACATGCCAAGTTTTGAATTTTTTTCAGATATTCCGGTAACATTCAAACAGATCAACTTCACATAGAGTGCAAATATTGCACTCTCCGAATCTGAATCTGTTGCCAGTGACAAAATAACCTCTTCCAAATGTGACGCATTTTCTGCATCACGCCACGCCTGTTTTCTTCGCTGCTTGATGCTATCGATCATCTGTCGATTATCGACGCCAACATGGTTGGGTGAAAGTTTTGCAGAAGGCAAATCTTTTGTGTACTCTGCACATCTAGCGCAGCTTGTTGCCCGTCACTAGGCGCACTTGTTCTGACCCAATAAAATCTATGCACACCATCAATGCAATGGTTAATAACAAGATCAGCCATGTTGAAACCTTATTTATTCTACGCATGCATCGACTTGGTTATTTGTAATGCTGTGATTCACCTTGGCCACGCAGACCTGCGCTGCCCCGAAGCGAATGGCAATATTGAGAAACGGTGCCGTGAGAAAAGGAGCTGCTTTGCCTAAGCCACCTACAACATGTTTATGACAATCTAGCAGCGCTCTGACAAGATACACCGAATCATTTTCATTCGACGCTTTGCAAGGCATCTTAAACCCTTCTAAGAGACGTTTTGTCAATTCACCAATGTCTTATCCCTTGTTAGCTTCTAAAGATATTGGACTGGTATCCCAGCAGGTGGACGTCCACTTAAACTCAAGTTATCTTGTTTAAGGCGAGATGCTGTTACAACAATAGTGTCATCATTATCAGCGAAAGACAGTCCTGAAAAACAGAGAAAGCCTACCAATATTGTGGTTGCGATTTTCGTAACATTCTCTTTTTTGACATTAAACTGTTAAGAATTGTTATTAAACGTAAATATCGTTAAAAAATTGTTTCAAGTTAAGTATTTTTTAATTAATTAAAATTTCATAATGCCCTGCTCTGCAAACGATAGTGATGCGCCTGGCGCAACAATGAAATGATCGAGCACCTGCACATCAACTAGCGCCAAAGCGTCGGCCAAGGTTTTGGTCAGCGCCCGATCCGCTTGGCTTGGATTGGCCTCGCCGGATGGATGATTATGGGCAAAAATGATCGATGCCGCATTGTGTGCGAGTGCACGCTTCACGATTTCACGAGGATAGACGCTGGTTTGTGTCAATGTACCGCGAAAAATTTCCTCGACTTCAATCACCCGATTTTGCGCCGTCAGAAATACGGCAACGAATACCTCATGTGGCAATCGGGATAGCGATAAGCGCAAATAGTCGCGCACCGCTTGCGGGGACGACAGCGCATCGGTAAGCTTAATGTTCTCATCTAATGCTCGCTTGGCCATTTCTAACACTGCCTGCAGCTGCACATATTTGGCCTCACCCATGCCTTTGACTTCGCAGAGGGCTTCGCGGCTTGCCGAAAATAAGCCATTGAGGCTACCGAAGGTTGTGACCAATTCCCGCGCCAGATCAACCGCGCTTTTCCCTTTCATACCAACGCGCAGGAAAATGGCGAGTAACTCGGCATCAGAAAGTGCCGAAGGGCCTTGCTTTAGCAATCGTTCACGGGGACGTTCGTCTTCGGGCCAGTCGGTGATGGACATTTGCGGAAAAGTTGAGAAGTGGGGGAAATGAGGCGAACAAGTAGCTCACACCTGCATTTTGATCGATGTTAAATCGGCAGATGAAAAGCGACGATTTGTTCGTGCGTTGTTGAGTCGGTTAGAATTCAGTTATGAAAACTGCGCCCTCATCCTCACCCCTTTCGTCACCGGCCAAACCGCGCCGTATGGTGCTCGGCATTACCGGCGGCGTTGCGGCGTATAAATCGGCTGAGCTAACGCGTGCGCTCAAAAAATCCGGTATTGATGTGCAAGTGGTGATGACAGAAGCTGCCACTGAGTTTATCACTCCAGTCACGCTGCAGGCGCTCTCGGGGCAAAAGGTTTACACCGATCTGTGGGACAGCGATATTCCAAATAACATGGCGCATATCGAGCTGTCACGCGGTGCAGACGTAATTTTGGTTGCGCCAGCCACGGCGGACTTTATGGCCAAGCTGGCCAATGGCCTTTGCGATGATTTGTTGTCCACCCTTTGCATTGCCCGCAATGCTGCCGCTTGCCCGCTGATGCTCGCGCCCGCGATGAACCGTGAAATGTGGGAAGCGCCCGCTACGCAGCGCAATGTGGCGCAGTTGCTCGCCGATGGCGTGATTATTTTGGGGCCTGATTCGGGTGACCAAGCCTGTGGTGAAACTGGGCTGGGACGCATGTTGGAGCCGGCCGCGCTGGGTCAAGCAGTCGAGCGTTTTTACGCGGAACATGATGCGAAACAATCAACCCCAAAATTACTGGCTGGCAAGAAAGTCTTGCTCACTGCGGGGCCAACAGTTGAACCGATCGATCCCGTACGTGCGATCACCAACGGCAGCTCGGGCAAAATGGGTTATGCCATTGCTACCGCGCTACAGAAGCTAGGAGCCGATGTCACGCTAATCAGTGGTCCGACGGGCCTCGCGGTGCCGTTTGGCGTTAAAATTGAAAAAGTTAAAACAGCTTCACAAATGTTAGATGCCGTTAACGCTAATTTGAGCGATGTTGAACTGTTTTTCGCGGTTGCTGCGGTTGCTGATTACACACCGGCAGTACCCAAATCGCAAAAAATGAAAAAGACAACCGATGATCTAACAATTTCGCTCGTACCAACGGTTGATATTCTGGCGAGCGTTGCAGCGCGTTCCGCGCCCCCCTTCTGTGTGGGCTTTGCTGCGGAGACTGAAAACGTCGTTGATTACGCGCGTAAAAAACGCGAAAAGAAGCGAATTCCCATGATTGTTGCCAACTTGGCCTCGTCGGCGATTGGCGCAGATGACAATGAGGTCACCATTATCGATGATCAGGGTGACCACGCAATTCCCAGAGGTAGCAAGGCGAGCATTGCGGAAACGATTGCTCTCCATGCCGCCAAACTGTATTCGGTTCAATCGCCGCCGAAACTAGATTCCAGCAAATCCATCTCACTCTCCGTCGTCCCCTCTAAAAAACGGCCATAAAGACCAACTGCCATCATGCGTAAAATCGATGTTCGGATACTCGACCCAAGGCTCCACGACCAGCTTCCCCAATACGCCACACCCGGTTCTGCAGGTCTGGATTTGCGCGCCTGCATTGAATCGACGATGACGATTAAGCCCGGCGAAACCAACCTCGTGCCGACTGGCATGGCGATTCATATTGCGGATTCTGGTTTTGCCGCGCTTATCTTGCCGCGCTCTGGGTTGGGGCATAAACACGGCATTGTCTTGGGCAATTTGGTGGGCCTGATTGACTCAGATTACCAAGGCCAAATATTTGTCTCTGTCTGGAATCGCGGCCAGACCGAATTTACAATGCAGCCGATGGAACGCATCGCCCAGCTGATTGTGGTGCCGGTCGCGCAGGTGGCATTCAATGTGGTCGATGAATTCGCTGCGTCAGCGCGTGGCGATGGCGGCTTTGGCAGTACCGGGAAAAAATAAATTTTCGCATACGACCGACAAATCGTCGGCGCCGACTGAAGATGCACCGTTCATTAATGTCAATTGATAACTTTGTTGTTGTCGTATTTGTAATCCTCGAAAGAATCGTAAAACCATGAACGCAACATCACATTTTTCTGCCAACTTCTTTTTTTGCCTGGCAATGCTCGTCAGCTTGGAAAACGCCCAAAATGCTGGTGCCAAAGAATTGGCAAGCCCCGCGGCGGCGGCGGCGTCCAGTGCCGCCACTAAAAAACCCCCGGCCCTTGCGCTAAACGTTGGTGGCCATGCTGTTAAAGCCGAAATTGCCGCCGATGACGCCACCCGGCAGCAAGGTTTGATGTATCGCAAACAGCTGCCCAAAAACGACGGGATGTTGTTTGTCTTCCCGGAACTTGGTTACCACGCCATGTGGATGAAAAATTGTTTTATTCCGATCAGCGTTGCCTACACGGATGAGACAGGCAAAATTATCAGCATCCACGAGATGGAACCACAAACCGAAACCGCGCATCAAGCGCTTGGCCCTGCCCGCTATGCCCTCGAAATGAATGGCGGCTGGTTTACTGCCCATAAAATCAAAGCAGGCGACAGCATCAAAGGCATTGAAAAAGCACCGAAGCCGAGCTGATTTGGTCTAATCACGCTATCGAATGACCGTTAGCGCTCCCTCGCTATTAATAAACGCACCGCGCATCGTCTTGGCTGGATATAACGGCGTAATTGCCTCGCAATACGCCTCAAGCTGGGCACGATGTTGCGCGATAGCGGCATCATCGATGGCACCACCCGTTTTGTAATCCAGAACCCAAACCTCGTCAGCAAATTCAACGAGGCGATCAATACGAAGCGTTTGCGAATTCGCTTGAACCATCACACTCATTTCCAGTTCGTTAAACGCAGCCACGTATTGATCTGGGTTGAAGAATTTTTGCAGCGCTGCTGATTGCACAATTTTTTCTGCGATGGCAACCGCTTCCGGCGATATCGCGGTGTTGGTTCTGATGAATTTATTTGACGCCGGGATCTTCATTTCCAGCAAGGCGTGCACTTCGATGCCGAGTACGCGCAAGCCGTCATCGCACGCTGGCGGCGCGCGTTTGCCGATGGCGTTGCGTGCAACAGGCGGAACCGCTTGGCGAATCTCAAATGCCGATTGAGCGCTGAGCAATGTTGGCTTGGACAATTTCGCATCAAACGTAATTTCACTCCCCAACGTCGCGCTATTGAGCGAAAAATCCAATGATGCGCTTGCGCCAGCGTTGACCGCACGGCCAAGCCACGACATGGTTTCATTTGCCTTCGCCGACACTTTTCCAGCGGTTCCACTAATGATAAAAAATTGTTTCGCCCTTGTGGCAGCGACGTAAAGTAAATTTAATTGCTCACGTGATTGATAATTAGCCTCGGCTTCCAAAATCGCGTTACGGCGGTTCCCTTTTAACGCATTGGTCGCCCAGAATGAAAAATGGCGCGGTGCTTTCTCGTCTGGCTGCCAATCACACAACACGGTGTGCGAATCCGTTTTTGTGGAGACAGTATCGGCATCAATCAAAAACACAATCGGTGCTTCCAACCCTTTGGCGGCGTGAATAGTCATCAAACCCACGGCGTTAAGATTGGATTCAGCCTCAATCTCATCTCCGCTCTCAATATCATCATCTATCACTGCCCCCTCATCGGGCGCATCTTGATCCGGCAACGTTCGATAGCGTTTCAACTCGTTTAAAAATCGCGTCAAACTCGGGTAACGGCCACTGTCCACTGCCAATGCCAATGCCATGAACGCATTCAAATTTGCGACCACACCCGCCCGCATTGCGGTCGGCACAGCTTGGCTGTAGGCCGTGAGCACATCGGCCTCGTGATACACCCGATCCAATAAATCATGCACAGGCAAATGGTCCATGGCGTGCAGCCATGCCCGAATTGTTGCCGCGATCACGTTAAAAATGGGGTCGCTTGTTTCATCCGCTGCCCGCCGCACGACACGCTGCCACCATGTGCCCTCTACTTCATCAAAACGCAAACGCAACAAAACCTGATCATCCACACCGAACAACGGCGATTTCAAAACCTGCGCTAACGCCAGATCATCATCGGGGGCCGATAAAAACGTGAGCAGCGCCACCATATCGCGCGCTTCCAACGTTGACATCAAACCGCCTGGCTTGGCACCCACATACGGAATGCGAGCGGCGCGCAGCGCGTGTTCGAACGCAGCCAGCGGTGCGCGACGTCGGAACAGTACTTTCACGTCGCGGTATTCAGCCAAGCGCCGCATGGCCTTACCGTCAATATCTTCATCAACCATCACCCTGCCGACGATTTGCGAAATTGCATCAGCAAGTGCGTGCGCCTCGTTGGCGAAACGGTCTTCGCTTGTATCGGGACGAGGTTCAACGAGTGGGTTCCTCAGCACAGTATCGGATGCAAAAACCGCAGACATTTCAGCTTCGATCGCCGGCAACGCCACTACCTCACCAAGCGAGTTTTCCCTCTCCGATACATGTTTTTGATAGCCCTTAAAAATGGGCTCCGCCTCAAACACTGCATTGACAAATTTCACAACTGCAGGCGCATTGCGGCGAGTCAGGTTCAGTTCAAAAGCTTGCGCATCAAATTCGGTCTGAAAATATTGTTTGGCAATCTGAAACAACCGCGAATCGGTTCGGCGAAATCGATAAATTGCTTGCTTCGGATCTCCCACCATAAACACCGTTGGCTTATTGTCAGCGGCCACGCTGGCATCAAGCCAGGCGGTTAAACACTGCCACTGGATCGGATTCGTATCCTGAAATTCATCCAGCAAAATATGGCGATAGCGTTGATCAAGGCGATATTGAATCGTGTCGGCATGTTCGCTGCTACTGAGCAGCGAAAACGCGCGCCATTCGAGATCGGCAAAATCAATTGTCCGTTGAGCTGCTTTTAACGTCTCATACGCATCCAGCAATGCTGTTCCGGCGATGAGGGCATCGCGATTGTAGGCGAATATTTTTTGATTTGTTTGCGCGTCCACAACCTGCAAAATTGAATCATAAACGCGTTGAAAATAATCCCCGCCGCCAGCCTGTTCAGCCCAGCGGGATTGATTCGCACGAGGCTCATCTTTAAGCGTTAAAAATTCTTTGCGAATCGCCTTGAATTTCTGTGCCGGATCGGCAATAGCAAGTGCCGACTCTAGTGCTGGCGGCCATTTCAGAGCAGCCTCGGTCATCTTCGGTGTTGAGGTAATGGCGCGAATAACGGCACGAATAGCCGCATCGTTGAATTCATTGCCTGCCCAATCATCAACCAGATTGCGGCTTAAATCGACATCCCATTCTTGTCGCCATCGTGCAAGCGCTACGTCAATCACAGGGGCCTCTCTGCCACCAGATTGACTATCGTCCGCTGCCGAGTCAATCACCAAACTATGCTCATAAACTCGCCATTCAGCGCGGCGTTTGATGAAATTCCAAAGTAGTGTTTTCGTGCTGCTCAAGCCCCATTCAGCGAACAAGCGGGATAGCGCTTGCGCTGTTTCTGATTCCGGAGCGCGGTTTAATGACTCTCCAAGATTCAGCCATGCCTCATCAAGCAGTGACGATTCGCTTTCTGCTATCGTTGCATCGTGCATCGATTCGCCCATTGGGGCCGCCGACAATAGCTGCTGAAACCAGCCGTGAAAAGTCGAAATCGCAAGCTTTGGTGAGGCGAACGCAACCTCTGTAAAAAGCGTTTTAACGCGCGGCAGTGCATGGAGAATTTCCCCATCACTCATCGCGCGTTGCTGCAAAAATATTCTCGCATCGGCCTCATCTGCCGTCGCCAAAAACGCCAACCAATCCATCAGGCGCTCTTGCATTTCTTGCGCCGCTTTACGGGTAAAGGTGATCGCCAGAATGCTCGACGGTGCGGCACCGGTCAGCAGCAAACGCAATATCCGTGAGACCAGCAGCCATGTTTTGCCGGAGCCCGCGCAAGCCTCAACGACCACGCTGTGACGGGGGTTAAGCGCTGCAGCCGTCATTGCTTGGCGCGCGTTATTCATCGCCATCTTGCCCAGCGTTATCGATCCAGTAGTCACGCCGACACAAGCCGCGTGCCTCGCAAAATTGGCAAGCTGAATCAATCCCCTGCGCGGGCAAGGCGTGGCCTGCAAACATTGCTTCAAATAAATTTTGCAACCGCATCACGTGATGCTGGCCGGACGATTCTGCGTCAGGATAGGATGCTGGCCTCACGCTCTGTCGCTCAATACTCAGGTAGCTGGCTTCGACAACCTTTCGCGCCGGGTCAAGCGATTCAAGCAGCGCCACATAGACTGGTAATTGCACATCCTCGCCGGGGTCTTTTAGCTTTTTACACAGCGCCGAATAGGGGCGCGCTTTGTAATCGATGACGGCACTTTCATTCGCATCAGCGCCTTTATCCGACTTATCGTCCACGCGATCAATGCGTCCTTCAAGCTGGATCCGCTCACCGTTTTCTAACCAAATGGGAAAGCCCGCTTTAACCTCCCCATCGCGCCAGCGCCAGCCTGTACGTTCGCGATCCAACTGCCATTTGAGATATTCATCCAGCGCCGATTCCCATTGCAGCCGCCATGCGCGTGCCGTAAAATTTTGTTGCGGCGCCGCGGAAAAAACAGCGGCCGATTCAGCGATCAATGCGGCTTTCAATTCAGCATGATTGAGCCCCGTCAGCACTGGGAATCGATGATGAAAACGGTTCAAAATATCGTGCACAAATTCACCAAAATCGCGCTTCTCCATTTCTTCTTGCACATCATCAGGTTCGCGCAGCCTGAGCACGGCGCGGGAAAAATATTGGTACGGGCAGTCGATTAAACTTTGATAAGCGCTAGCTGAAATTTTACGGGGCACTTGCTCAAAGCCCAGCACTGGCGCGGGGTTTGCGCGGGATGCACCCGTGCGGGTGCGGGGCATATTCTGTGCCGCTAACCCTTCGGTGAACTGGGTTGCATGCTCCGCTGCCGCATCTGTTGCAGACGCGACAATCATGGCTTCGTGTCGTCGCGATGCAAAGGTAGCTAAGGGCGGCTTCTTCGCCATCAAATTCACCCCGACACGCTTTGCATGCAAGCGCAGCGCGGCCACCCAAGGCGACGGATTTTGCGGCTCGGCCCCAGCTTGTTTTTGCCAGCTGATCCAACACAAATCGCTGCGATTGAGCACGCCGACCAAATCGCTAGTGATGTGCGCCAAACTATCAGAAAAAGTTTTAAGCCCCAAACTCCGGCGCACCGACTGGTTGAAAATGCCCGTAGACAATGGCTTTCCGGGCAGATTGCTGTCGGATGCGCCCAGCAAAATAACGCCGTCAAATGAGCGATAACGCGTTGCATCAAGCGATGTCATGACGACCGGGCTGTCAATCGCCGCATCCCGAAAACGCGCCTCCTCCATCAGCGCGCGCAGCCAGTCTGTCCACTCGCTAGCCGACAATTTAATTGTGCAAGCCGCAATATCATCGCGGGCAATTTTTAAAAGCCCAAGCAACCCCGCGCCAGCGGCATCGCGCCGCAAGCCTATGTCTAAGCCGAGCGCAGTGAGGACGACAAATAGTGCATCCATCCATTCAACCGCGGTGCGGCGGGCGTTGGTGAATTCACGATCAGCGGTGATGAGGCGGCCCAGCAGCGTCTCCGTATCGTCCGTTGGCGCATTGCTGACGGCGGCGATCTGGATAACCGCCTCGCGTACCCGCAAGAGCCCCGCCACCACGCCCGCGCGGCGGATTGCGCGTTCAATTTGCAGTGACGCCGCCTTGACACGTTCACGTCCCCAAGTCGCGTTCAGATCGGCAAAAATAAACGGTGATTTAATGAGGTCAATCAGCGTTTCAAAATAAAATCCGTCGCGCTTGGCCTCCAGCCACGCCATGATGGCGGTTGCACTAACCGTCGTCGAAAATGGCCACCCGATTTCATCCGACATCAAAATCTGGTCGCGCTCGGCAAGTGCGCGAAGCCTTCGCGCAGTTAACCGATCCAACGCGACGACGGCGATCTCGCGCTTTCCTTGGTCGAGCCATCGTTTGATCGTGGCAAGTGCCGCGCTGGCCTCGTCTTCCACATCAAGTGCGGCATAGCATTCGATTGCAACCGAGACGCCGATGGCGGATGTTTGGACCGCAACATTGGGAAAACCGGGCGCGCCGCAGAGTGCGGTGGCAATAAATCTTGCACGGTCGGTTTCGCAGCCCGCCAGTTGTTGATCAAGAAACATCACCGAGCCGTAGCGCTCCAAAAACGTCATTTCAGCGCCTGTAAAATGATGGCTACCAATCACGTAAATCGGTTGCCGGTCCGCACTTACTAAGCCAGCGGCCCATGACGAGAGTTGCAGCGCATAGCGGGCGGGCGCGTCAATGCTATCGTCTGACGGCTTGGCCAAGAGCTGCCAGACATCGTAGGTCAAACGCGCTTCCAAACTGAAATCGCCGTTTTGTTTGGAGATTTGATAAGCGCGGGCGAGATTGCGGGAGTGCTCATCAAGTGATTTCGGCAACACCACCAAATTGCTGGTGAGTTCATCGGCAAGTTGCACCAATTCTTTGCTAAGCGCTAAGGTTTCGCCGGCCGAAAACCAGCGCTGCTTTTTGAGTACCTGAAAAATATCGAGGACGCGCTCGCTCGTCGGTGCAACGCGGATGGTCGCGATAGCTGCCGCCGGTTGCCGCGCCGCCAATTCATTCAGCGTTGCAATCTGCGGGAGCAGCAACGTCGTGACGCCTTGCTTGCTTGCTGCTTTGGCGAGCGCCTGCCGGAGGCCGTTCGCCACCCGCGGCGCGGCGACGATTTGAACTTGCGATAAGTTGGGGAGCGCCTGAAGGTGGCGTGAAACGATCCGTTCGGCAGCATTTTCTAAAAAATGCGCTGGTGGCAATACAATTTTTTCAACGAGTTCAATCAAGGTGCGTCGAAGCGTTAGTAAGTTTTGTTGTCGACCATTTCAGCCGAAGCCCACCGCAGATTGATACAGACTGGTACAAACGAAAAGCAAACTAGGCAACTGCGGCTTACTTCTCCAGCAGATGCGCCTTCTCTTTAACCTTCGCCCATTCATCGGCATCCGGTGGGCTTGGCTTTCGCGCCACAATCGGCTTCCAAAGTTTGGCCAGTTCCGCGTTGATTGGAATGAATTTATGCTGCGTTGTTGGCACGTCGTCTTCAGCAAAAATGGCTTCTACCGGGCATTCCGCCACGCACAAGGTGCAATCAATGCACTCGTCGGGGTCGATCACGAGCATATTGGGTCCTTCTCGGAAACAATCCACGGGACACACATCCACACAATCGGTGTATTTGCATTTGATACAAGATTCAGTAACGACGTAAGCCATGAAACAACCTTAAATGAATTAATTACGATTCATCATTTTACCAGAGCATTCGCGATTCCTCGGTAAAAAACGCCGCCAGCAAACAGTGGCATAATACTTTTCAGTGCTGGCCGTGGCTTGATTTTTGAAAATCGTGCCCCTATTCAGCTTCTTTTTACATCAAATTTTGAACCGGGGTTTTTATGAGCGATGCCATTGTCCATGTTAGCGATGCCACCTTTGGCACTGAAGTTTTACAAGCTACGACGCCGGTACTGGTCGATTACTGGGCTGAATGGTGTGGCCCTTGTAAAATGATCGCGCCGATTTTAGATGACCTGGCGCGTGAATATGCGGGCAAATTGAAGATCGCCAAGCTCAATATCGATGACAACCAAGCCACCCCGCCCCAGTATGGCATTCGCGGCATTCCGACGCTCATGCTGTTTAAAAACGGTGCGGTGGAGGCCACGAAGGTCGGGGCACTGTCTAAAACCCAGCTAATGGCATTTGTGGACGCGAACATTTAAGCGTTTCGCAAGCTTTTCCGATAAATTTTCGGCATTCCCCGCCGCAGTTCCGCGGGCGCAAGACATCAAGTTTTGCGCCCGGCTAGCCCCTCGCGTATAATCCGCTTTTTGTCGGAGCAAATTTCGTGAAACTCGTCAAAAAAGCGTTGACGTTCGACGACGTCCTGCTGGTCCCCGCCCACTCTCAAGTCCATCCGCGCGAAGTCTCGCTCGTCACCCAGCTTACCAAAACGATTCAGTTAAATTTGCCGCTCGTGTCCGCCGCCATGGATACCGTGACTGAATCCCGCCTCGCGATTGCGATGGCACAAGAAGGTGGCATTGGCATTATTCATAAAAATTTCTCAATCCGGGCGCAGGCAACTGAAGTTGCCAAGGTCAAACGCTTTGAGTCCGGCGTCGTGAAAGACCCGCTGGTGGTCACGCCTACCATGCTGGTTCGAGATGTAATGGCACTTACACGCCAGCACAATATTTCTGGCTTGCCCGTGGTTGAAGGCAAAACCTTGGTCGGTATCGTCACCAACCGTGATTTGCGATTTGAAACCGCACTCGATCAGCCGGTCGAAAATATCATGACCAAACGCGAAAGGCTCGTCACGGTAAAGGAGGGCGTATCACTGGATGAGGCGCAAGCGCTGCTGCACAAATTCCGATTAGAGCGGGTCTTGGTTGTCAACGATGCATTTGATTTAGTCGGTTTGATAACAGTCAAAGATATTCAAAAAGCCAAAGATCATCCGCACGCTTCAAAAGACGCACAGGGCCGCCTGCGCGTCGGTGCTGCTATTGGTGTGGCAGGCGACAATATAGAGCGCGCCGCCGCGTTGATCGAGGCCGGTGCTGATTGCTTAGTGGTCGATAGCTCACACGGCCACGCGCAGGCGGTACTGGATATGATAAAAACTGTGAAAGTGGCATATCCGAATGTGCAAGTGATTGGCGGCAATGTTGCCACCGCCTCAGGCGCGTCGGCGATGGCAGATCATGGTGCGGATTGCGTGAAAGTCGGGGTTGGCCCCGGCTCAATTTGTACCACTCGCATCGTCACCGGCGTCGGCATGCCGCAAATCACGGCAGTGGCAGAAGCCGCCGCGGCATTGGAAAAATTAGGCATCCCTTGCATTGCAGACGGCGGCATTCGCTATTCGGGCGATGTTGCCAAAGCGATCGCGGCGGGCGCTTCTTGCGTGATGATGGGTTCGATGTTTGCGGGAACGGATGAAGCGCCTGGCGAGATCGAGTTATTCCAAGGCCGCTCATATAAAAGCTATCGCGGCATGGGTTCACTTGGCGCGATGCAGAAGGGCTCGTCGGATCGTTACTTCCAAGAAAATATCAGCAACTCGGACAAAATGGTGCCCGAGGGCGTGGAAGGCCGCGTGCCTTACAAGGGCCCGGTGACGGCGATCATCCACCAACTCATGGGTGGCGTGCGTGCCTCGATGGGCTTGGTTGGTTGCCCAACGATTGCCGATATGCGTATCAACGCAACCTTTGTCGAAATTACCTCGGCCGGGATGCGCGAATCGCATGTTCATGATGTGCAGATTACCAAGGAAGCACCGAATTATCGGGCGGATTAGTGGCCAAACACATGGCGGAATGCATGCGGGACAACGTGGTGGAAACGTCGTGACAACGTTCGCCTTGCCGATCAAACTTTACGGTGGCCGAGGGTGCGGCTGGGCAGCGGTTGAAGTCCTGTTGGCGTTCGCCGAAAAGCCGTACAAATCTATCGTCGCAACACCGTGGGAGCCAACGCCGGCGTTGGATGATTTGCGGCGCATCAACCCGTTGGCACGAGTGCCGACCGATGTGCTGGCCGATGGCAGTGCGATGTCGGAGAATGCCGCGATCATGATCAAGCTGGGCGAAGCCGTTCACGGCATGGTTCCCACCGAGGCAAACGAACGCGCCGCGTTTTTCCGTTGGATGATTTTTATTCCCGCCAATATTTACGCCCTTTTTCTATACGTGATTTTCCAGCGCGTTGGATCGATGACGAAGCTGCACTAACCTTGTTAAAAAACAACGCCACCGAGAAAATGAAGGCACTTTGTGAAGGCACTTTGGCAGCAACTGGAGTCTGCTTTGCATCCAGCGCCGTACTTACTGAGGCTTACGATGAGCGCACTGGATGTTTACGTGGCGATGATGCAATGGACACCCGGCAGAGCTTGGTTCTCTGAACATCGCCCAAAAATAACGGGCGCGGTGGACAAGACCGGGCAACACCCGGTTGTAGCGTCTGTCTGGAATCGAAATTTTAAAAATGATCGCGCAACATGACTAGCACTGCAGCAGACGCAACACACATTCACAACGAAGCAGTTGAAGAGAAAAAGCGCAAAATCGGTTTTCGCTTTGTCCTCACACTGGTGTTTTTAGACATGCTTGGTGTGGGCCTCGCCGTGCCGGTGCTGCCATTACTGGTGGGCGATTTTGTGAAATCACCTGATGAGCAGGCGCGGTGGTATGGCGTCTTAGCCGCCACATTTGGGTTTATGCAGTTTGTTTGTATGCCGATGCTGGGTGCGATCTCCGACAAGATTGGCCGGCGACCAGTGATGATTTTTTCCAGCGCGGGAATGGCCCTCAATTTTCTAGTCACCGCTTGGGCACCGACATTATCTTGGTTATTTTTAGGCCGCTTTATCGGCGGCGCGTGCTCGGCCTCGATGTCCACGGCGTCAGCTTACGCGTCTGATATTTCTGCGCCCGAAAAGCGCGCTAAAACATTTGGCCTCATCGGCGCGGCTTTCGGGATGGGCTTCATTTGCGGGCCGATGTTGGGAGGACTGCTTGGCGGCGTGAATTATCACCTACCGTTTTATGTTGGCGCAGGATTGTGCTTCATGAACGCGATTTTCGGCTATTTTTTTGTTAAAGAATCATTGCCAGCCGATAAGCGCAGCGCAATTACCGCCGCTAAAATTAACCCCTTGTCGTCTCTGTTTCGTTTGTTTGCACGACGCGATATTGGTTTACTCATTATTGTTTTTGCGTGCCTATCGTTCGCGCAAATTTTGCAGCAAACTATTTGGGTGCTGTACATGCATTTCAAATTTAACTGGGGGCCGCAGGAAAACGGCATCGCCCTTTTTTGTGTGGGCGTGACGGCAGCGGTCGTGCAGGCAGTATTGCTCAGCCGATTATTAAAATGGCTGGGGGAGGTGCGTTTGAGCCTGGTCGCTCTGGCTGTTTCGGTATTTGTGTTTGCCGGGATGGGATTGGCAACGTATCCCTGGATGGTTTATGTGCTGATATTTTCTAATTTTTTAGCCTACGCTGCCGGCCCCGCATTGCAGGGAATCGTCTCCAAAGCCACCGACCCCAAACAACAAGGCGCACTAATGGGTTCACTACAATCATTAAGCAGCTTGGCGGTTGTCATCGCGCCGCTAATCGGCACCTCTATCTTCGCGTTGGTCGCACACTTGCCCGCCAATGACTGGCGCGTTGGTGCGCCATTTTATTTGGCCGCAGCATTGCAGTTAATCGGTTGGCTACTCGCTTTACGATTTTTCTCGACCCATGTATCAGCGAATTCTGTTGCGCGCGCCAACCGCGACACATCGCCCCCATAAAACCCACAACCCAATCCTCACCATCACCCCATAAAAGCACCGATATGACCGACAAAATTCTCATCCTCGATTTCGGCTCACAAGTCACCCAACTCATCGCACGCCGCGTGCGCGAAGCCGGTGTTTACTGCGAATTGCACCCGTTTGATATGTCAGACGCCGAGATCAAAGCCTACCGGCCCAGCGGCATTATTTTGTCTGGCAGCCATGCCAGCGTGACCGACGCCGACACTGCCCGTGCGCCACAAATCGTCTTTGAACTTGGCGTGCCAGTCCTCGGCATTTGCTACGGCATGCAAACAATGGCAGCGCAATTGGGCGGCAAAGTTGAGAACGGTTTGGTACGGGAATTCGGCTATGCCGAAATCCGTGCGCACGGCCATTCAAAATTGTTCAATGGGCTGGAGAACCGCACCAATGCTAGTGGTCACGGCTTATTGGATGTGTGGATGTCGCATGGCGATAAAGTTACTGCACTACCGATTGGCTTCAAAGTGATTGCCTCAAACGACACCACACCCTTCGCTGCGATGGCCGATGAATCGCGCCAATTTTATGCTGTGCAGTTCCACCCAGAAGTGACGCATACCACCCTTGGGGCGGCAATACTGAGCCGCTTTGTGCATGAGATTTGTGGCTGCCATGCACATTGGAATATGCCCGAATATATTCCCCAAGCGGTCGCCAAAATCCGCGAACAAGTTGGCAGCGATGAAGTCATTCTGGGCTTAAGCGGCGGCGTAGATTCATCGGTTGCCGCCGCCCTCATTCACAAGGCGATTGGCGATCAGCTCACCTGCGTTTATGTCGATAACGGCTTGATGCGCTTAAACGAATCAGCGCAGGTCAAAAAAACTTTTACCGATAACCTAAACATGAAAGTCATTTACGTCGATGCAGCCAATGACTTTTTGAACGCGCTAAAAGGTGTGAGTGACCCCGAACAAAAACGGAAAATTATTGGCCGCGTGTTCGTTGAGGTTTTCCAGCGCGAATCAGCGAAATTGAATAACGCGAAATGGTTGGCACAGGGCACGATTTATCCTGATGTGATTGAGTCCGCATCGGCCAAAACTAAAAAAGCGAACACCATTAAATCGCATCACAATGTCGGCGGTTTGCCCGACACGCTACATTTAAAGTTGCTAGAACCGCTGCGTGAATTATTCAAAGACGAAGTCCGCAAGCTAGGCGTGGCACTCGACCTCGCTCCTGAAATGGTTTACCGCCACCCCTTCCCCGGCCCCGGTTTAGGCGTGCGGATTTTGGGCGAAGTCACCAAACCCGCCGCTGATTTATTGCGCCGCGCCGACGCTATTTTTATCGAAGAGCTACGCAACACCAAAGACGAAAACGGCGTGAGCTGGTACAACAAAGTGGCTCAGGCGTTCGCCGTCTATTTGCCTGTCAAAAGTGTCGGCGTCATGGGCGACGGGCGCACGTATGAAAGTGTCGTCGCCTTACGCGCGGTGCAAACCACTGACTTCATGACCGCGCATTGGGCGGAGCTGCCGTATTCGCTGCTAGGTAAAGTTTCGAATCGGATTATTAATGAAGTACGTGGATTTAATCGCGTCGTTTATGATGTGAGTGGCAAGCCGCCAGCGACGATTGAGTGGGAATGACTTGATGTCTGGCATTGTTAGGCATTGAGAAGCACAAAACACCTGTAAGCCCGCGTCACTGCGGGCTTTTTTGCTTTTTGTCTGGCATCGACTGGCAACACGCAGCAGCACCAAGCACTTTTTTTATGGCATGGCGAACGGTACTGCCTGTGTCGATACTATGAATATTGCTCAATACCATGCCACGATTTTTTAGTGCCACATGGTATTGAAATTTTCTTAATCATTGATTTATAAAACGAAAATTGAATATTTTTCGCTTGTTTTGAACATGGTATTTTGAGTCGATAAAGGACGAAGACCATGCTGACCGATACAAAGCCGTCCTGCCGCGTGTGCGCCAAGTCAATGACTTCAACGCAGCGATGCTGGCCTATTTGTAGGTACAGCTGAAGGCCAAAGGTAGCGCGGTCCTGATTGGCGCGGAAGTGGTTAGTCCAGGGCATAAATTGCAGAATGCCCTGGTTGTCCTCGGCGACGAGTCCGCGCCACTGGTCCAGCGGGTGCCGGTGCCGATTGGCATGTGGCGGCCCTGGTCTGCCGAATCCATCGCGGCCGATCCGCTGGCCAGCGGTATCGGTTTGGGCGCCGGCCGCAAGGTGGCTTACTCGATCTGCTATGAACAGCTGCTGGTATTTCCAGTGCTGGTCAGTCTGGCGCACTCGCCCGATGTGCTGGTGGGCGCGTGAGACAAGCATTACTGCGATCCAAGGGCAAGCTCTGGATGCTTGGGGTCGCTTGTCTGGCCTCCCGGTAGTGCGCGCCACGAACACCTAAGCGGGGTGTTCATTAAACGGTGCTTAGCTCAACACCGCAGACAAGGTGGCTCTAACTATTGATTCTGCAGGGCCGACCACGTATTAATTGGGCAACACAGCCGAAACGATGGAGCGACGGAGGATTGCATTCTGGTATTCGACCCCTCGCTGTTCAAACACCTTGCGTAATGTGGCTTCTTCACTGTCGGTATTTAAATTGCGACCATCTTCGCTGGCAGGCGTTTTTTCCCTAACTACCATGTCGGATGCTCGCTGCACATCATTATATTCGTACCAGTGGACAGGAACCTGGTGGCTGCGGCCGTCTCCACCCCGAACTGCAACATAATCCACTCGCTCAACACTACTGTATCCAGTTGCTGTAATGCGCACACGTTGCGATCCATCTTCTTCGATTCTTGAGGCAGTCTTAAGAATGCTCCGGGTAACGCAGTCAGGGTGTTTGAACTCCGCCTCGCCATGGTAATTCGCAATCGCCTCATGTTCCCAGAAGCACGGTTTGCTGGCGTAGGTGTCCTTGTAAATATCCGAGTGAGGACGGTGTTGCTGGTACAACGGAATGGCCAGTAGCGGTGCGATTCCAAAATAGAACGAGCGGAAAAAGTCGTTATGGTAGCCATTGAAGAAAATACGCGCCTGGGCCAGTTCATATGCGTGAAATTTTTCCGGCTCTCCTCCTATGTCGGTATGGCGCATATGCGCTGGCTCTACGACATTTATCATATGCGTTTTGTCAAACGCGAAATCGTCGCCATAACCGACCTGGTTGTCCTTTAGCAGCTTCAACATCTCCTGCTGTGCCAGCGGTGTAAACAATAGCCGAAACTGCACCTCATGGTTGCGGTCAGTTGCATCAAAAAGGGCGTCGAACTCACGGTTGGACATCACCGTGAAGGTCTTGCCTTCCCCTATGTCACGAGATTTTTTTTCGAGCTTCTTAATGGCGCTATTTTTTCGCATTTTGGCGAAAAAGCCGTCTTCCAGTTTTGAGAGTTTAGACGGGCTACGGCTGAATAAAAGATCGGGTGCGGCTTCGTTGCCGTAAACGATAAATGTTTGGTTGTCATATTCTGGAAACGGATGTTCAACCGATGCGTTTAGCGTCTCGCGGCGTGTCTCGGTGTGCCATTTACCGTCGGAGCCACGAACCTGTTCAGTCCAACTAATCTTGAGTGACCCGTGATAAGTTTTGCTCCCCATCCAATGCGTCAAAGTGCGCGCCAGAATGAATGGATTGCCATTGAGCACGCCGCTGTGGCTGAAGACTATGGAGTGCTCGGCCCCCAGCTCACCGGGCCAGCCGAAGCTGTTGCAAAGTTCTTCCATACGGCCGTTTGAAAAGTATGCGTCGAATGCTATGCGCGGTACTGTTTTTTGCATCAATTCGGCCACGATGTCCCAGTCAAATAGCCGATTGAGAGGTGCCATTTGTCCCCATGCCTCGGCGCGCTTCGCTTCGCGTGCCTGTTCGAGCTCATTTAACCGCGCATGGGAGTCTTTGATGACCCGATTGAGCCAGTAGATCGCAGAGGCAAATATTGCCGTCGGCACCCCAAGCCACAGCCACGAATAATGCGTAAAGACATATAACAGGGCACATAGGGCTGCCGCGATGACGACGCCTCGCAATATTCGCCACCACTTGTTGGTGGCGCTCGCCCCCCCGGCCTGCTGTTCCAGTTGCCGCAGTTGCTGCACGGTCTTGGCATTGGCCTCTTCGTCAACGCCGGACCGTAGCACCAAGTCTTCAAAGAAATCGGAGGTGTTGTTGATATGAGCAGTTTTGAAATGGGCCGCGTACTGCTCTAACGGCTCGTGAACGTCAGCGATCAAAAGAACGTACTTCTGGCGGCAGCCTTAGTTTCGGCTGAGGCTGTAAACGGAATGCGAGTCGTAAAGCCAGCGCGAGCCGCAACAATCTGCTTGGTTGGCCAAGCAAAAACATCTTGGTTCCACATTGCTACAGTGTCGTTGTAAAGCGTGCGCGCAGCCGTGATTTCCTTTTGGAGATAACTGTTTTGCCGCATCGCATCTGCAATAACGGCTTGTGCCTTTAGGTCTGGATATGACTCGAATGCCACACTGATGCGTGAAAAAATTCCATCAATTTCTTGCGAAGCCGCATTACGTTGAGAGTCCGAACTCCCGTCACGACCACTCCGGTACGCCGCCACCGACTTCATCACATCTTTGTCGAGATCAATAGACTTTGCAACCAGGCCGACTACGTTGTTGAGGATGACGACCCGTTGTTCCAGATAGTTATCAATTTGAGATGCGTCGGCTTGAATTTTTTGTTGCAGCTTGCGCAAATACGCCAAGGCGTTGATTTTCATGAACAAGAAAATCA
>JANYBL010000068.1 GCA_025360815.1 Burkholderiales bacterium | reverse complement strand
AGCCGTTCTTTATCAACACCTTCAAAATTCATTCGCTCGGCGCTGCCCCGCGCCTCATAGCGCTGGGTTGGACGTAAGGTACTTTTGCCGAAAAAATAATTGGGACTGAGCAGCGTACCAACTTCGGTATCGAGCTTAAATTTCAAATCATAGCCTTCAAACGCATCGCCGTCGCGCAGCATTTTGATCTTGCCAATGGTTGTAGCGGTATCGGTGATCTGGTTGTAATCAAGGCGCTCGGCGCGCACCTGCATCGTGTCCTGCGTTAATTTGACGCGGCCTTCTGCCGTCGCGGTTTTGCCATTAATGCCCTCGATATTGTTGGCTTCTAGTTCACGTGGACCATCTTTTTTGTTTGGTCTGGGAATCAGCGAGCCCGGCGTCGGGATCGTCCGCTCTGGTTTGGCACCTTCGCGAATCGCTTCGTCGAGCGCGGCTTGGCTGGGTGTGGCGAGCTGTTGCGCCCAAACGGGGGCGCCCCAGCCGACGCTTGCAAGGAGCAAGGCCTGCACGGTAAGCGCAGGCGGCCGTTGCACGTAGCGTGGCGGGTGCGGCTGCCGCCGTGGTAGCAAGTTGACGCTTAATTTGTCGCTTAATGGTGTCGGCACAGGAAAGTTGGGCAGTGAACGATGGAGAATGGAAAACAACGAAGGACAAGCAAGCAATGGGACTTAAAACAGTGAATGGTAAACTGCAACTTGGCTAAATTAAATACCAAAAAAGCCAAGAACCGAGAACGTCAGCCGTAAATCGAAAATGAATCCGGCATCCATTAAGAAAGCAATTCCGACTCGCCATGCAAGCAATTTCAAAAAAACTCGAACACTGGTTAAAACAACGGTGGCCTGCGCTGGATCATGCGGTTAATAATACGTTTGACTCAAATCAAGCTCAAATCGAGCCATTGGCGATGCGTCGTCATGTTCTACCAATTACCCGCTATTTTCGCATAACCGCTGGCGGCGTTACGCTTCTCGTTGTTGATTTATCGAGCGGACCGGAAGAAACGGCGCCGGGTTCAACCGCGCCGGTTTTGCACCATGACGCCGCAAATTGCTTTGTTGCTGCCCTGAAAATGCAAGTGGAGGCTGGGCTGAATAGTCCGCAAATCATCGCGCAAGATGCTGAACAAGGCTTTTTGCTGCTCAGTGACCTCAACGGCGAGACTTATTTGCAGGCCTTAGTCAAGGGGGTTGATGCGCGCAGCTTGCTTGACCCCGCAGGCGCTGCGCTGATTCGCTGGCAGCAATGGCGGCCGAATGTGGCAACCAATGCTTTGCCAACCATCGATGCCGCGCGGTTGACGCAAGAACTGCATGGTTTTGCTGATTTTTATTTGGCGAAACACTTGGGTTTGGCGTTAAACGAGGTGCAGCAAAAGATACTCGCGCAAATTTTCTCGACGATTACAAGGGTGAATTTGGGGCAACAACAAACGCTTGTGCACGGCGATTTTGTGTTGGAAAATTTGTTGGTTTGTCAGTCTGCCCCTGCCCCTGCCCTAAGGCCCAGTACTGGTGCGGCGTTTGGGCCGATTAGCCTTGATATTGCGAGCTTGTATAAAGACGCATTTTTGTCGTTTGAAGAAGAGCCATTGCTCGACGGCACCATTCGCTTCTGGGAAAAAGCCAAAAAGACCGGGCTGCCGGTGCCAGCTGATTTCGGCGATTTTTATCGCGATGTGGAATGGATGGGCTTGCAGCGGCATATTTATTTGCTTGGCGCGTTTGCGCGGCAGCACCAACTTGATGGCGATACCCGTTATATCAATGATGCGCACCGTTTTTTGCGCTACATTCGCAGAACTGGCGAACGCTACGCCGCACTGTTTCCACTGCTGCGCCTGCTTGATGCGCTGAAAATTGATGACGGCCTAATGCGTAAAGTTGGCGTGTCGTTTTAAGGCCGTTACGAATTGCCATGCGCCATGTCCGCCTTAATGGAATTTTTCCCCTGTTTTCGAATCCAACTTCATGCTAAGTCGTAGAATACCGATCTACGGAAACTCCCCAAACTTGGAAAACGTCTATGAAACGCGAACTCCTACCCATCCCAGTACCCTTGCCGAACATCAAAGCCCACGCTAAACGTCGCGCCAAGCTTGCCAAAACGCTCGCTGAGGGCTTGGTTTTGTTGCCGACTTCCCACGAGCTCATCCGCAACAACGATGCGCACTATGATTTTCGCTGGGATAGTCATTTTTATTATCTGACGGGTTTTCGGGAGCCGGAAGCCGTGCTGGCGATAACGTTGGGTAAAAAACCGCGCCAGATTTTGTTCTGCCGTGAAAAAGACATGGAACGCGAAATTTGGGACGGATTTCGGTTTGGACCATCATTCGCCAAAGAAATATTTGATTTCGATGAGGCCTATCCGATCAGTGAATTAGAGGCCATGATCCCTGAGCTGATGACCAACTGTCGTGCGGTACATACCCCAATTGGTGCGGATGCCCAGTGGGATCAATCAATTACGCGCTGGATCCGCGCGGTGCGCGCGAAGGCGCGTTCTGGTGTTGCAGCGCCGGTCGAGCTCAAGGATGTGCGCCATGTCTTGGGTGCGATGCGGCTGGTAAAAGACGAGGTTGAAATTGATCTCATGGCGAAAGCAGGAAAAATTTCTTCTGGCGCACATAGCCGCGCCATGCGTATGGCGAAGCCGGGCATGTTTGAATATCAGGTCGAGGCCGAAATTTTGCATGAGTTCATCACTAACGGCGCACGCCAAGCCGCCTACGGCAGCATTGTCGCCGCTGGCAGTAATGCCTGCGTGCTGCATTACCGTGAAAATTCTGCGCTAATCAAAAAAGGCGATTTGTTGCTCATTGATGCTGGCTGTGAATTCGGTAGCTATGCCGCCGACATCACCCGCACATTCCCGGTCGCGGCAAAATTTAGCGGTCCGCAGCGCGATATCTACGAGCTGGTGCTGGAAGCGCAATTGGCGTGCATCAAAGCGGTCAAGCCCGGTGCTGTCTTTGGGCGATATCACGAGGTCGCCAATGAGGTGTTGGCGCAGGGTTTGATTGATCTCAAGCTCTGTAAAGGCAGCCTCGATAAAGTGCTCGAAACTGAATCATACAAGCAGTTTTACATGCATCGCGCGGGACATTGGCTGGGACTGGATGTGCACGACGCAGGGGATTACAAAGAGCAGGGCAAATGGGTCAAGCTCGAAGCGGGCATGGTGCTGACGGTTGAGCCGGGCCTCTACATTCGCCCAGCAGACAATGTGCCGAAGCATTTTTGGGATATCGGCGTTCGCATTGAAGACGATGTGCTGGTGACCAAGAATGGCAACCGTGTGTTGACGGCGTCATGTCCAAAGTCGGTTAGCGATATTCAAGCGCTCACGTCGACATAATTCGACATCACGTTAACAGCCTTTATTTTGAACATTCTCATCATCGGAGCAGGGCCCGTCGGTGCGACGTTCGCGTTGCTGGCGGTGCGTTTGGGGCTCAATGTATCGCTCGTCGAGTCGCGCGAGGGTGCATCACGCGAATCGCGCACACTGGCGCTTTCCCAGGGCAGCCGCGAGATTTTAAATGTTGCCGGCGTGTGGGCAGCGGTTAAAAATGCGACAGAGATTCACACCATTCACAATTCGCAAAAAGGTGGTTTTGGTCGCACGATCATGTCACGCGACGACGGCAATGTACCGGCATTGGGCTACGTGCTGACTTATGCCGATTTGCAAGCAGCACTCGATGATGCATTGTTGGCGAAAGCCGTTAAAGTGGCGCGTGGCGCGGTGGTGACCGCGATTGCGGAAACTGAGGCTGGAGCCGAAGTGACTTTCCTGCAGCAAGGCGTGGAAGTCAAGCAGCAAGCCGATGTGGTGGTAATGGCGGATGGCGGCGCGAACTTAAGCAAAGTCGCCGCGATTTCAGTTTCAGAAAAAGATTACGAACAGACTGCATTGCTTGGACATATCGAAACTGATGCACCGCATCAACATCGCGCGTTTGAGCGTTTCACACCAGATGGCCCGGCCGCGTTGTTACCGAAGCACGGCGCGCATAGTTATTCCCTCGTTTGGGTTGCTGGAGCTGAAAAAATTGAACATCTTAAAGCGCTTGATGAACCCGCGTTTTGCGCCGCATTTCAAGACCATTTTGGCTACCGAGCCGGGCAGTTTTTATCGATTACGGAGCGCCGCTCCTATCCGCTGAAATTACGAACCGTCTCGACGGCGGTGGCTGGCCACGTTGCCGTGATCGGCAATGCCGCGCAGGCGCTGCATCCCGTGGCAGGCCAGGGTTTTAATCTCGGGCTGCGGGACGCGGAAACGTTGGCAAACACGCTGGCAAAAACGTTGGTCAATAAAGCGTCTGCCACAACTGCGCTAAGCGCTTATGCCGCCAGCCGTTCACGCGATGTCTCCCGCAGCGTGGGCTTTACCGATTTCTTAGTGAGCACTTTTTCAAACGATCATCTCCTGCAACGCATTCCACGCGGCTTGGGTTTGGCCATTGTCGATGTGTTGCCGTTTGCGCGAAAAGCGCTGGCGCGACGGATGTTGTTTGGTGCGGAAAAGTAGCCCATGGATAATCATATTGTCATCGCGGGCGGCGGGCCGATTGGGTTGGCATTTGCCTTAGCAGCTGCCCGCTTGCGCGACGTAAAAGTTACGCTGATTGAGCGCCAAACGCTAGCACTGGCGCAGCCTTCCGGGCATTCGCCTGCTTTTGCCGGGGTAAAATTTGATCACCGCGCCTATGCACTTTCGCCAGGCTCAAAGAAATTATTAGAATCGCTGGGTGTTTGGCAACGATTGACGTCGTCGCGCATCGAGCCGGTTCACGCGATGCAGGTTTTTGCCGATGCCGCCGCTCGCGACCAGCCACGCCCCGAACTTGATTTTGCGGCGGGCCAGCCGCTGGCATTTATTGTCGAGCACAGCAAATTGGTAGAGGCACTCATTGCCGAGGTTCGTGAACATGGCGAACGGATTAGTGTGTTGGACGATACGACGATTCAAGGGGTGAAATTTGCCAATGAATTTGCCCGGCAGCCGCAAGGCAATAAAATCGACCTGAGCAGCGGTAAAACAATCGACGCCGCGCTACTGATTGCCACCGATGGCGCGAATTCTCCATTGCGGGCGCTGGCGGGTATTGCGGCTGAGACCAACGACTACGATAGCGATGGCGTGGTGGCCAACTTCAACGTTGAACACCATCACGGTGGTATCGCGCGGCAATGGTTTGGTGAGCATGCTGTGTTGGCCTATTTGCCGATGCCCGACCAGCAGATTTCAATGGTGTGGTCGGTCTCCAAAGCGCGCGCTGATGCACTCGGGCAACTAGAGGATTCGGCCTTTGCAAAGGCGGTTGAGACGGCGGGCGAACATGCGCTTGGCGCGTTGACGCTTTCTTCTGAGCGAGCTCGATTTCCGCTTAAACGCGTCGTGGCCGAACGTTGGGTGCAGCAAGGTTTTGCACTGATGGGCGATGCCGCTCATGCCATTCATCCGCTCGCTGGTCAGGGCGCGAATCTGGGATTTGCCGATGTCCGTACAATGGCAGAAGTTTTGCGCAGTCGTTCTATCTTGTCCGGAATTGGCGATCTGGCGTTGTTGCGCCAATATGAACGTGCTCGCCGTGAGGATGCATTGGTAATGGGTGGTGTAACCGATCATCTGCGTTCATTGTTTTTGAGCGATTCGCTGATGGCGGCGCGCCTGCGGCGCGGCGGTTTGAATACGGTGAATCGTTTGTCGGCGGTAAAATCATTGATGATGTCACATGCAATGAAATAGCGCGTCGTCGCGTTCTGCAACTTAGCTGAGTGTTTTGTGTCTACTGCTTGCTCATTGTTTCAAGCCTTCCGCCATACAGTTTTCCATCACACCCGCTATTATTTATAATTTGTAAAAGGATCACCCGTGAATTCAATCAAAGTCGTGTTGGCCACATCCGTCATGTTGTTCTCAATCTTGACCGCCTGTAGTTCCTCGGCCAATCCCGACATCAGCAAAACCGCGGCAAAGTCAGAGCCGACCAAGCAAGAACAAGACGTGAAACAGGAAGTCGAGAAAAAATTTGCCGAACTTAAAGTTGAACGCGTGACAAAGACCAATTTTTCAGGCCTTTATGAGGTCTTTATCGGCGGTGAAATTTTCTATACGGACGAAAAAGTTAGTTTTTTGATGATCGGTAAAATTGTTGATGCCCAAACCCGTACCGACGTCACAGAAGCCCGTTTATCGAAGCTCACCGCGATCAAATTTGATGATTTACCCCTCGAGAAAGGGATCAAATTGGTACGTGGCAGCGGCGCTCGCCGCATGGCCATTTTTGAAGATCCGAACTGCGGCTACTGCAAAAAATTTGAACAAGATTTAAATTCGCTGGAAAACATTACTGCATATATTTTCCCATATCCGATTTTGGCACCAGATTCGGCCGATAAAGCCAAGGCAATTTGGTGTTCACCAGATCGTCTGAAAGCATGGCAGGACCAAATGCTGCGCGGCCAAGCGGCGACCGCAAATGGAACGTGCGAAACCCCCATCGATCAGTTTGTAGCACTCGGCCAACGCCTACGAGTGAACGGAATACCAACTTCCTTCTTTGAAGACGGCGAACGCATTTCTGGCGCATTGCCAAAAGCCACGATTGAAGCAAAGTTGGTCGCCGCTGATCGGTCTGGAGTGAAAATAACGGCGATCAAATGACATTTAAAAGTGAATTCGGGATTGCAATGACGGCGAGCGGATTGTAAAGCTGCATTTCGTTTTTGATAGCTCAATTATTTAAAAAGCCCGGCACTCGCTGGGCTTTTTATTTTTACGAGCACATTTTTTGTCTCATTTTTGCAATTATTTGAAAACCGATTTGTCGAGCGGACTGCGACAGCTCGTTACATTTGTAACCGTCCGAAAATATCGAATTTATAGTTGGCGATGCGCACACGCCATTTCCTGTCCTGTTGATTCCCATGCCTGATGAATGCAGAGATTCCGTCTGGCGCGCGGATCGCGGTGCGTGATGCTTTTAAGGGGCTCCAGAAATTGTTGCGATTAAAAATTGTTCCGAATGGTTTTATAAAGTTGCGAATTGGTTCGGCATATTTTTCCGCTTCGGAACATTCTTGCATCCACATCATCGCCCTATGCCATTGGGTTGCGGGCGCACATAAAAATTATTGTTGAGGTCATTTGATGAACGCCTACAAGGTCAAGTACAAGTTGAACGCCTACAAGGTCAACTACAAGTTTATTTTAGGAATTGCCGTCGCGCTGGCCGGTTGTGCAAGCGGATTGCCTACCGATCAAACATTGCCCATCGAAAAGCAGTACACCACGGACAGCAACATTCCGCGTGTGATCCTATAAGCTTTTCGTTGAGTATTTAACGAAAGCAAAGACATGAAGGCAAGCAAGAATAATAATGTGCTCGAAGGCATCAAGAAAGAGCAACTGAAGCGGTGCGTGTTTACCCTCGAATTCAAGGCCGAGGTCGTGCGTGGAGTTAATGCGCGCCATGGGGCTTCGCGCCAACGCGGGCAGGAAATTCAAGGTGACCACCGATTCGGCGCATCAGTTACCCATCGCGCCGAACTTGCTCGGACAAGATTACAGTCGCGACCCGAGCGCGGAATCGACTTCGCACGCTAAAGCGCCCGATCAGCTCTGGCTGTCCGACATCACCTATCTGTGGACGCGCGAAGGCTGGCTGGATGTGCGCGCGGTGCTCGATCTGTTCGCCCGCAAGATTATCGGCCGGGCGATTGCCGGGCAGGCGATGCGGAAATCGATGAGCGGGTCCGGCAACTGTTATGAGCGCGCAGCCTGCCCTCGGGGCACAATGCGCCGATGGAGAGTTTCTGGCATTCGCGGAAAGTCGAAGAGACGCATGAGCAGGACGTTGCCACCCGCGCCGAGGCAAAGCACAGCGTGTTTGGATATATTTTGATATATCGAGGGCTGGTACGCCCCGAAGGAAGCCCCCTTGGGGACAACGCGACGCGGATGCATTCCAGCCTGGGTTACCAATTGCTGAATCAAATCGAACGTAAGTGCAACGCCAAATCGGCCGAGGCGGCAAACGACTACTTATCCACAGTTTCACGCAACGACAGCCAATTCGCTCGGCTGAACAAAAGAGCGGCTTAAGCCTTCAATGAAAAGTGGACAGGATCGGTTTGCTTTTGGCTGGACGCCGTGTTGGAGCGGTGGGTTACGCAGCCCTGCGAAAAGACACGTCGGCGCGGTTTGCTGAACGTTAAGCCGACCGTTATTGCGAGCTAGTGAATACCAGCCACCACGAATAACGCGACGGTAAGGCCAAAGCCGATGACCCAAATGATCGAGCGCACTGAGGCGCGATCGGTAACGTAGCACCAAATGTAGACGATGCGCGCCAGCACAAACGCAACCGCTAGGGCGTTGACGATATTTGCCGGGGCGGTAGCCAGATGCGCCACGATTACACCAGCGGCAAAAAACGGAAACGCCTCGAAGCTATTGAGATGTGCTGAATAGGCGCGTTTTTGTTTTCCTTCGCGGCTGGCAAGCCAATCACGCGGGGCATTGTTGTCGTACCCCTTATCCATTTTTGCGATGCCAACGGCAACATAGGGCAAGATGCCAACGATTACTACACACCAGAATGCGATGGTCATGGTGATTTCCTTATTGGGCAGTTTGCGGAGCGGCTAATACGGGCGTGATCATGAGCGGGATGGTTGGTGTTATGCCGGGGCTTGGGGTAACCGGCGCGTTCGGATCATAGCCGCGCGGCAGCAGCACCCACATGCGGCCTTGCTGCTTCATACGTCCGGCCAGGTTGCCCGCAGCATCGCCGAAACCAAAATAAAAATCTGCCCGCACTGCGCCGAAAATCGCGCCGCCGGTGTCCTGCGCGACGACGAGCCGGTTCATTGGCTCCTTCGACAACGGCAGCGTGGTCGATAGATAAACCGGCACGCCCAGCGGGATCACCCGTTGGTCAACCGCGATTGAACGCTCTGCTGTGAGCGGCACGCCCAGCGTGCCAATCGGGCCGGATAGATCGCCTGGCAATTCCTTGAAAAACACGTAGCTTGGGTTTACGTTCATGAACTGCCGCACCTTGCTGGGATTTCGCTCTGCCCAAGCTTTGATGCCCTGCATGGAGGCGTTCTCAATTTTCAATTCCCGCTTGCGAATCA
Organism: Burkholderiales bacterium; assembly: GCA_025360815.1. GTDB lineage: Bacteria > Pseudomonadota > Gammaproteobacteria > Burkholderiales > Usitatibacteraceae > UKL13-2. The sequence goes on along the minus strand of JANYBL010000068.1, from coordinate 34,224 downwards.
ATGCGCCTGCCACTGATTTAAACGGATGGCCGTTTTGATCAGCATAGCCAATCCGCATGCGGGTTCCGTCGGGGAGCTGAATTTGGCCCGAGCCTTGAATTTGCAAAAAAAACGACTCCACTGAATCATCTACCCACGCAATTTCCAGACCACGCAGCGGTTGGCTTTCGGATTCAATTGCGGCGCGGTCATAGTAGGGGATAAGTTTATTACCGACCAATCGACCACGAAGTCGGCGGTTTTTGAGTTCGGGGTAGACCTCGGATAGATCAATCGAAATCAAATCCTGGGGAGAAGCATAAAGGGGATAGCGAAATTCGGGGGTTGGTGTGCGGCTGCCGCGGAGCAGCGGTTCGTAATAACCGGTGACAACGCCGGTTTGAGAATTATCGGCGTTAACAGTTTGGTAGGGCTCAAACTCGGCTTCAAAAAATTGTGTGACCGATGTTTTTTTGTTGGCGGCTGCGCGTGTTTGGGTACGCGCTTTGGTAGGTGTATCCGTCCGCGCATCCAAACGTACTTGCAGCGCCGCGCCTTTTGCGCAGACATCAGCCCACGCTGGCTGCGTTTTAAGCATTGGACAGCCCTGTAAAAAAGCAGCGAGTGCGTCGCTCGGATCATCAGTTCCCCAATTGGGCAGCGCTTGCCAGTTAGATCGTTCCAGCCGGCCGCGTGCGGGGTCGGGAAAAGTGCCGGCGGCTTCTGACGCGGGTTGCTTCCCATCGAAGGGCTCTGCCTGCTTGACCGTGCTGGTTGAAGAAGGTGGCGTGCAAACGCTGCAAGGTAAGCAAATCGCACAACTGGTCTGCAATGCCGTTGCCTGCGGATTCACCAGAGCAAGTTTCTCGGGCGGCGTTGCACAACCGGCCAGCACAAATGCAGTGAAGCTAACCAAGAACGAACTAAGACGATTGTGTGAACGCATAAAACTTTATGGTGTGTCGGGACAAGAGAGGGGGCAAAAAGTTATAATTTAAGTTCAATATTAGCGGGTGGAGAAAGCAATGGCGTGGGTATTCTTTCAGGTATTTTTGGCTTTTGGTGTTGGAGTGGCGATTGTTTGGTGGACATGGCCGAAGAATCCCAAAAGTTCTCAACATTCCAAAATTCCCACCAAGCCCGCATCAACGCCGCCGCCAGCTGACGCATCGGCTCACGATAGCTAGTGCAGAACGCGCGGTACTGAGAGCGTAAATTCTGGCACGACCGCGTCGAATTTCGTGCCATCCTCGGCCAACATTTGGTAGGTGCCGCGCATGGTGCCGACAATCGTATTAATAGCCGAGCCTGACGTATATTCAAAGTGATCCCCCGGCTTTAGCACGGGTTGTTCGCCTATGACGCCCATGCCGCGCACTTCCTGAACTTGGTTGTCGGCATCGGTGATGATCCAATGGCGGCTCACTAATTTCGCGGGGATTTGGCCGACGTTCTCGATATGGATCGTGTATGCGAACACATATTCGTCGTTTTCTTCATCCGATTGGTCGGGCAAAAAAAACGAATGCGCTGTCACTTTGACCCGATATTTCGCGTTGTCAGCATCGGCAGCAGCGGGACTTTTGATTGACTTTGGATGGTTAGTTTCACTCATATGAAATCGTACCATGCGCACCCGAGTCGCGAATGGAATGATGCGTTCGGTAAAAATCGCGGTACGCGTATTGAGGGAAAATCGTGGAAACTGGGACAAAACACGTAAAATAGTATTCCAAATTTTGTATTTTGACTGTATTTTGATTGTTGCTACCATGTCTAAATTTCGCATTGCCCCGTCTATCCTGTCTGCCGATTTTGCCCGCTTGGGGGATGAGGTTCGCAATGTCATCGAAGCTGGTGCGGACGTGATCCATTTTGACGTGATGGATAACCATTACGTGCCGAATTTAACGATGGGCCCAATGGTTTGCCAAGCGATCAGACCGCATGCCAAACGTGCTGATGGCATCAAAGTGCCGATTGATGTGCATTTGATGGTGAAACCGGTGGATCGCATCGTGCCAGACTTTGCCAAGGCCGGCGCGGATATTATTTCGTTTCATCCAGAGGCAAGCGAGCATGTGGATCGCACGCTTGGCTTGATTCGTGAGCACGGTTGCAAAGCGGGCCTGGTTTTTAATCCTGCGACACCACTTTCGTATCTCGATTATGTGATGGACAAGATTGATCTCATTCTCATCATGAGCGTGAATCCCGGTTTTGGCGGGCAGAGGTTTATTCCCGAAGCGCTCACGAAATTGCGCGAAGCTAGGCGGCGTATTCGAGAATCTGGTCGCGAGGAACAGATTTGGTTAGAAGTTGACGGTGGCGTGAAAGCGGACAATATTGCCGAGATCGCCGCAGCTGGGGCAGACACGCTGGTGGCAGGCTCGGCGATTTTTGGTGCTGATGATTATGTAGCGACGATTGCCGCAATGCGTGCCGAGTTGGCAACGATCAAATCTTAATGAATCATTCAATGAACCCAAATATTGACCAGCACCTTTCGATGGCGACAACAGACCGGGCGCAAGGCGACGCAGTTGAAACGCCTGCCGGTAGCGCCGTTTCAGGCATGCTACCTGAAGGTCCGCCAGCAGCCTTGCGTTTGGAGGGGGCGGCGTTAACGATTGCGCCAGAAGCGACAGCGCCAGAAGTTAAAAAAATCCGTTATCGTGCAAAGCCAAAATTTAGCTTTCCGATTCCACTGAAGGTCGTTTTAATCGATCTCGACGGCACGCTGCTCGATACGGTGGGAGATATAATTACCGCCGCGAATGCGATGCGGGGCACGCTGGGGTTCCAGCGGCTGGAAGCAGGGTTGGTTCGCAATTTTGTCGGCAAGGGCATCACTAATTTGGTGGCCAAAACATTGAAAGATTGTGTTGGTGAAGTCGGTCCGACCGCGCTGAAGGTCGCCGTGGCAAATTTTGAGTTGCAATATGAACGCTGTTTTGATGCGACCAGCAAGCCTTATCCTGGCGTAGTTGACGGGCTAAATGCCTTGAAGGACGCAGGTTTCCGGCTTGGTTGCGTGACCAATAAAGCGGAAAAATTTACCCTTCCGCTGTTAGCCAAAACCGGCCTGCGGGATTATTTTGAAATCGTTGTTTCAGGCGATACGGTCGCCGAAAAAAAGCCGCACCCAATGCAACTCAAGCACGCCGCTGCCTTTTTTGGCTGTAAGACGAATGAAATGTTGCTTATTGGTGATTCCATCAATGATGCCGAAGCCGCCCGAGCCGCTGGTTCGGCAGTCTTCATCGTTCCCTACGGCTATAACGAGGGTCAAGAATTGCGCGGCCTAGATTGCGACGCGTTTATCGACGATCTTCCAAGCGCGCTAAAATTGGTTAAACTAGTGATGTAATTGGTTTCCTTACTGCATCCACCTCCTCATCTTCAAAAATGATGTCTTTCACAAAATCGAGCCCTTGGTGGCGATGGCAAATCTGGCGTTGATCAATCGTTGATCCGCTGCATTGTCTATTTCATGCGTTTGTTCAAAACGCATTCGTTAACCGATTTTTTGCTGAAAACATCATGACTGAATCCGAATTCCAACGCTTGGTATTGCAGGGCTACAACCGTATCCCCGTTACGCTAGAAACCTTTGCTGATTTAGACACACCGCTGTCTATTTTTTTGAAGCTTGGCAATAAGCCGCGCTCTTATTTGCTCGAATCCGTCATCGGCGGGGAACGCTTTGGTCGTTATTCGATTATCGGTTTGCCGGCACATGAATGGTTGGAGGTGCGTGGTCGTGAAGTCACGGTTTTACGCGCCAAAACCGGCGGCGGATGCGAGACGATTGAAAATAAATTTGTCGAAGACCCGCTAGCCTTTGTTGATCGGTATCGTGCCCGATTTAACGCCGCACCGATCCTGGATACGCTTCGCTTTGCAGGCGGCTTTGCAGGCTATTTCGCCTACGACACCGTGCGTTATATCGAGCCAAAATTGGCCAAACATTTGGACGATAAGTTTGTCGCCAAACATGACCCGATCAATGTCCCGGATATTATGTTGTTGCTGTCGGATGAGTTGGCGGTCGTCGATAATTTGTCGGGCAAGCTACATTTAATTGTCTACGCCGATACGACCCAGCCGAATTCGCTGCTGAATGCGCAGCGGCGTCTGACGGAGCTGCGCCTAGGGTTACGGTCACAAGCGGCGCTGCCGGTCTATGTGCCGAGTGGGACCGCGCCGGTTCCAAAATCAGAAATCGGCAAGGAAGCATTTTTAAGAGCCGCCCAAAAGTCGAAGCAATATATTGTTGATGGCGACATCATGCAGGTGCAAATTTCGCAACGCATCAGTCAGCCTTTCGATGCGCCACCGATCAACTTGTATCGGGCCCTCCGCGCCATCAACCCCTCGCCGTATATGTTCTATTTCGATATGGGCGAATTCCATATCGTCGGCGCATCGCCGGAAATTTTGGTGCGGCAAGAAGGGTCAAAAATTACTGTGCGCCCCATTGCGGGAACCCGCAAACGCGGTGCAACACCTGAGCGTGACCGTGAACTTGAGCATGAACTGCGCAACGATCCCAAAGAGCTGGCGGAGCACTTGATGTTGATCGATTTGGGACGCAATGATATTGGCCGCATCGCCAAATTTGGCAGTGTGAAAGTGACAGAGCAGTTTGTCGTCGAGCGTTATTCGCATGTAATGCACTTGGTGTCGCATGTCGATGGTGAAATCCGTGACAATGTCGGTGCTATCGATTTATTGCGCGCCACCTTTCCAGCCGGTACGGTGACGGGCTCCACGAAAGTGCGCGCGATGGAAATTATCGACGAGCTCGAGCCTTCCAAACGCGGCATCTATGCCGGTGCCGCGGGCTATTTGGGCTTTAACGGCAATATGGATTTGGCTATTTCGATTCGCACTGGTGTTGTTAAAGACGCTACGCTCTATGTTCAAGCGGCAGCGGGCATTGTCGCGGATTCGGAGCCGGAGTTGGAATGGCTCGAAACCGAGAACAAGGCGCGCGCGCTATTGCGTGCTGCCGAGATGGTGTCGCTTGGCATTGATACGAACGGTTAGGTGCTCAAATGGCGAACTCAATAATTGACCTGCGTAGCGATACTGTAACCAAGCCCACGTCGGCGATGCGGGCGGCCATGACGGCAGCCGAGGTGGGAGATGATGTCTATGGCGATGATCCGACAGTGAACAAACTGCAAGCGCGAATGGCCGAGATGGTCGGCATGGAAGCGGGACTATTCTTGCCTAGCGGCACGCAGAGCAACCTGGTCGCGCTGATGACACACTGCCAGCGCGGTGAGGAATATATCGTTGGTCAAGATGCACATACCTACAAATACGAGGGTGGTGGCGCAGCGGTGTTGGGCAGCATTCAACCGCAACCGATCGAAAACGCGGCCGACGGCACGATACCGATTGGGAAAATTCGTTCCGCCGTCAAGCCGGATGACGCGCATTTTGCAAAGACGCGTTTGATTGCACTCGAAAACACGATTGGCGGCAAGGTAGTGAGTGAACATTATTTGGCGGAAGTCCGTGCGTTTGCGATAGATGCAGGGTTGAGCACGCATCTTGATGGTGCAAGAGTGTTTAATGCGGCGGTAAAGACCGAGCGAAGCGTACGTGATATCTGTCAGTATTTTGATTCTGTTTCGGTTTGTCTTTCGAAAGGGCTCGGAACGCCGGCCGGCTCAGTGCTTTGCGGATCGAAAGCTTTCATAAAAGCCGGACATCGCTGGCGCAAAATGTTGGGCGGCGGCGTGCGGCAATCGGGCATTTTGGCGGCTGCAGGATTATTCGCATTAGATCATCACATTGAGCGTCTGACCTTGGATCACGAGAATGCAGCTTTTTTATCTGAATCGCTTGCCGCGATTGACGCAATCACAGCCACACCGCCAGATACAAATATTTTTTATGTGAATGTGGCGCCCGCTGATTGCGAGGCGCTGCACGCATATTTGCGCACCGCGGGCATTGTCGCCACGGTTGGTCCGCGTACGCGTTTCGTGACGCACCTTGATGTGTCTCGCGCCGATGTGAACCGCGTAATCGCGACGTTTAAAGCATTTTTCCTGATGCCCGAAGCGCGCCGGCGTTTGGCATTCCATTGAGGTCAACATGCTATTAATGATCGACAATTATGATTCCTTCACCTATAACCTTGTGCAGTATTTGGGCGAGTTAGGTGAAGAAGTGCTGGTGAAGCGCAACGACGAAATCACGACGGCGGAGATAGAAAAACTAAATCCGCAACGCATCGTCATTTCGCCCGGCCCATGCTCGCCGAGCGAGGCGGGAATTTCGGTGGCAACGATTGAGCAATTCGCGGGAAAAATTCCGTTGCTCGGTGTGTGCTTAGGGCACCAGAGTATCGGTCAAGCCTTCGGTGGACGCATCGTCCACGCGAAAACGCTGATGCATGGCAAGACTTCACAGGTCACGCATACGAATGCCGGGGTGTTTTCGGGATTGCCGTCGCCATACCGCGCCACACGCTATCACTCGCTGGTGATTGAGCGCGAAACTTGCCCCGATTGTTTGGAAATCACCGCGTGGACCGACGATGGCGAAATCATGGGAGTGCGCCACAAAACACTGCCAATCGAGGGTGTACAGTTTCACCCGGAATCGATCATGACGGAGCACGGCCATGCGTTGCTCAAAAATTTCCTGACAGCGTACTAATTCCTACTAATCACCACCAACCGACCAGAAAACCTATGTTTACGCCCCAAGAAGCCATTAACAGACTGTCTGACAAACGCGAAATTTTCTTTGATGAAATGGTCGATTTATTTCGGCAAGTTATGGAGGGCAACGTCACGCCGGTGCAACTTTCCGCGATTTTAATGGGATTGCACGTAAAGACGGAAAGCGTTTCCGAAATTGCGGCTGCTGCCCAAGTCATGCGCGAATTTGCCACCAAAGTAGTGGTCAACGATGTTGCCCATCTGGTTGATACCTGCGGCACGGGCGGCGATAAAGCGCACACTTTTAATATATCAACGACTGCCGCGTTTGTGGCGGCGGCCGCAGGTGCGAAGGTTGCCAAGCATGGCGGGCGCGCCGTTTCGTCGCAATCGGGCAGTGCGGATGTGTTGGAATCCCTGGGCGTGAATTTAAATCTCTCTCCTGAGCAGGTCGCAACATCAATCAGCGAAGTCGGTTTGGGCTTTATGTTCGCGCCGAGTCACCACCCGGCAATGAAATATGCCGCGCCGGTGCGCAAGGAGTTGGGAATGCGCACGATCCTGAATATTCTCGGGCCGCTAACGAACCCGGCAGGCGCCCCTAATCAACTGATGGGCGTGTTCCATCAAGATTTGGTTGGCATCCAGGCGCGAGTGTTGAAACAGCTTGGCTCCAAGCACGTGATGGTGGTCCACGGCGAAAATGGTTTGGATGAAATCTCGCTCTCAGGCCCGACGTTTGTGGCGGAATTAAAGCACGGCTTTGTGACGGAATTTAAAATCGAGCCGAAACAATTCGGGCTGGATTTGATGCCGCTTGACGCGATCAAAGCGGTCGATAAGGATGCCTCAACCGCCATGGTGCGAGGCGTGCTGGATAACAAGCCGGGGGCCGCGAAGGATATCGTCTGCCTTAACGCGGGCGCGGCGATTTATGTGGCAGGTTTGGCGAACGATTTATGGGGTGGTGTGACCAAAGCGCGTGAAATGATCGAGTCCGGGCGGGCGGGGGCGAAGCTCGCCGATTTGGTGAAATTTACCAACGCGGTGAAAAGTTAGCATGTCCGATATTTTGCAAAAAATTCTGGCCACCAAGCGGCAGGAGGTGGCGGCCGGTAAAGCTGTCGTATCAACAGAAGAAATGCAAGCTCGAGCCGACGCCGCACCGCTTGTGCGCGATTTTACTGCCGCCATTTGCGCCAAGCACCGCGCTGGCAAGCCTGCCGTGATCGCAGAAATCAAAAAGGCCAGTCCTAGCGCAGGCGTGTTTCGCGCGGGGATTGAAGGCGCTAATGCAGGTTTCAATCCCGCAAAGTTTGCTGAAAGCTACGAGAAGCATGGTGCTGCGTGCTTGTCAGTGCTGACGGATCGCGATTATTTCCAAGGCTCGGCGGAAGATTTGATCAAAGCACGCGCCGCTTGCCAATTGCCAGTTTTGCGCAAGGATTTTATTGTCGATCCGTATCAAATCATCGAGGCGCGCGCAATGGGCGCGGACGCGGTGTTGTTTATCATGGGGGCGGTCGATATCGCGTTGTTTCAGCGCTGGGAAGCGCTGGCAGATTCGCTTGGTTTGGCGGTATTGGCCGAATCGCATTCTGCCGCTGAATTGGCACAGGCCTTGTTACTGAAAACGCCACTAATTGGTATCAACAACCGCGATTTAACGCGGTTTGTCACCAACGTCGACACCACGATTTCGCTTAAGCCGCAAATCCCACAGAATCGAATCTTGATCACTGAAAGCGGGATATCATCGGCGAATATAGTATCAACGATGGATTTGGCGGGAGTGAACACTTACCTTATTGGTGGGACATTAATGGCGAGTGAAAACCCAGGCTCGGGTCTTGATATTCTATTTGGGCGCCGCTTGCACGCCTAAAATGACTGCCTTATGACAATACTTCCGCTGTTGTAGAAACGCAACATCATAGGTGCGCACGGGCTAAAAAATTCGCTAACGCTTGAGCTGGCGTCGCATTTTTGGCAAAATAGCAAAGGCTTCTCAAAAAAGAAATTTGGGATTTTGAGCGCGGGGAAGTTGTTAGATCAACATGTTGTCTATTATCAGGTGCGCTTCATGGTAAATTGGGAACATGTGACAGCTGTCCGCCTATTTGTTTTTGACGAACTTTCTGCAAATAACATTAAATTTGCAGGCTAACAACAAGTTTTAACCTCGTTTTTTTCGCTTTACGATTAACCGTTTGTAACCCTCTCAAGGAGATTTTTGATGAATAAGAAATTGATTGCTTTAGCAGTCGCTGGCGCCACACTGGTTCCAGTCGTTGCTTCCGCACAAACCGCGAACCCAGTTACGCTCTATGGTCGCGCATTCCCAATGTTTGAGTCTGTCAAGGCTGACGGTGGTTCTGCCGCTCCAGTTCCTTCGCGCAATCGCGTTTCTGACAATGGTCCATCGTTTATCGGCGTTCGTGGAACAGAAGACTTGGGTGGCGGGTTAAAAGCATTCTTCCAATTGGAATACGGCTACAAGCTTGACGAAAACAACGCATCTGGTACGCCATTCAGCGGCCGAAATTCCGGTGTTGGTTTGCAGGGAGACTTTGGTAGCTTTTTGATTGGTCGTTGGGATACTCCGTTTAAGAGTGCGAGCGTTAAGGTTGATCCGTGGGAAGACACAACAATCGGTGGTTACACTGCTGCCATGTCTGACCGCGGTAACTTCAATCGCCGTGAAACCAACGTCGTTGAATACTGGACGCCTAACTTGTCCGGTTTTGAAAGCCGCATCAGCTACGCCGCCAACGAAGCCAGAACGGTTACCGTCAACCCTTCCAGCATGTCGTTCAGTGCATCCTATAACCAAGGCCCGTTTTATGTCGCCTATGTTTGGGAAAAACATAAAGACCAATACAAATCGTATACAGGCGCTATTGGCAACGCAGCCGGCGCAACTGAAAAAGGCCAAGGCATCATCGGTCAAGTTATATTTGGTGATTTCAAACTGGGTGCGCAATCGCAATATTTCGTAAAAGCGAATCCCAACAACGGTGTGGCATCACTTAAAGCCGGTGCTAGAGCCCAGATGTTTGCCGCTACGTACACAGCCGGTAAAAATCAGTTTATCTACACCTACGAACGATCGAAAGACGGCACGTTTGCAACTGTTGGCACTGCAGCGTCGCCGACTACGGCCGAATGTAAAGCCAACACGTTGGGCTACAAATATTTGTTCACAAAACGTACAACTTTTGTAGCGCAGTACGTAACTGTTCAAAATAACGTGACAGGCTTGTGTAACTTTGGCGCTAACACATTGGCCATCGCTGCTGACCAAGACCCACGCGGCTTCGCTGTCGGTATTAAGCACTTGTTCTAAAAGGCGTTTCGGTAATGCCTGGGACTTGATGAACCAGCCTTGTAAAAAATATCAACGCAGCACACAAAACGGATACCGGTAACGGTATCCGTTTTGGTTTTTGGCGCTAGTAGCCGTTTTGCATTACCTGTTGGTACTGTTCGGTTATAGGGTTTAGGTAGCAAAATGAAATTCACCCTATGCAGGGCAAGTCAAATACGAAACGTCGTAGAGGTATTCAAGCAATGACCAATGTTGATCGAATCATTTGTGAAATTGACGCCGGTTTGCGAACGCTGTTCGCAGCACCGCATGCCCAACGTCCGTTACCATCGTCGACTATCTCAAGTCCGATGCAAGCTGATAACGCTGCTCTTCCTGCTGCTAGCGTACTCACTGACGATGCCAAGCGAGAATCGGCGCGATTAATGCGGATTAACCACGCTGGCGAAGTCTGTGCGCAGGCACTGTATCAAGGGCAGGCAGCAGTGGCGCGGTCTGTTCAGACGAGGACGATGCTTAAACAAGCAGCGCAAGAAGAACGCGACCATCTTGCGTGGTGCCAAACGAGGCTCAATGAATTGAATGGCAACGCCAGCCGATTAACACCGATTTTTTATGCCGGATCATTCGCATTGGGTGCGATGTCGGGATTGTTGGGTGATAAATGGAGCATGGGGTTTTTGGTCGAAACCGAGCGGCAAGTTGAGACCCATTTGGGCGAGCATTTGAACCGGTTGGCTACGCAAGATCAGCGCAGTCGCGAGATATTGGAAGCGATGCGCGCGGACGAAATCCACCATGCGGAGACCGGCTTAGCGCACGGTGGTGTTGAACTACCGGCGCCCGCTAAAGCGATGATGCGGGGGATTTCAAAGGTAATGACGACCACTACCTATTGGATTTAACCACTCCTGGGCCGCTAAATTTGAAGATCGCGATATTGGGACTATGCGTCAATTTGTCCCAGCCGCTAAGTTAGCGCCTCGATGATCTCGACATCGTAGGTTACCGCTGCTGTTCTGGCCATCATCGCCGTCGCAGAACAATATTTTTCCGCCGAAAGCTGGATCGCACGGGCCACTTTAGCCTGATCGAGCGATTTTCCGGTTACCAAATAATGAAAATGGATTCTGGTGAAAACTTTCGGGTCGGTGTCAGCACGTTCTGCCGAGATTTCCACAACACAATCGCTCACCTGCTCGCGACTCTTTTTTAATATCAAGACCACATCAATAGCGCTGCAAGCGCCCGTGCCCATTAAGACCGTCTCCATTGGGCGCGGCCCCAAATTTTGCCCACCAACCTCGGGAGATCCGTCCATGATAAGCGTATGCCCGCTCTCGGTTTCGCCCTCAAAGGCGACGTTTTCGATCCATTTAATGCGTGCTTTCATGTAGTACTCCCGTGCCGGCTGAATTGAAGTAAAGTAAAGCGATGCGCGGTTGGCCTGCCATGGTTCTGGAGTGTGCCTCTGACCGTCGGTAGCTAAGTATAAAGCACCACCACGGCGGTCAAAATCTGTCGTGGGGAATGTCTGCTAACTTCTACATAGCGCTGTTGTGCAAACGCATAACCGTGCGATGTCAAGTTCGCGGCGGTAAGGACTGTACATTCCTGAGGGGGCATGCAGAGAAAAACGTTGACAAAACAGCCTTGAATTCATTATAGTTTCGGGTTCCGCTGATAGGTTAAGCCCCGAACCGAACCTTTTAGCCACGATTTTGGTCGTTTTAATGCCGCGTTGCACCTCTTGCAAGGTGATGATAGGCAAACAAACTGGGCCAACTCAAAACCATAGCGAGTATTTAAATGAAAACCTTTTCAGCTAAGCCAGCAGAAGTCGTACATGACTGGTATGTAGTCGATGCAACAGACAAAATCTTGGGTCGCGTTGCGAGTGAGATTGCCCGCCGTTTGCGCGGCAAGCACAAACCCGAGTTCACGCCACACGTGGATACGGGCGACTTTATTGTGGTCACGAACGTTGAAAAACTTCGCGTTACCGGCGATAAGGGCGAAAATAAGACCTATTTCCGTCATACCGGCTATCCGGGCGGTATTTACGAGACCAATTTCAACAAGCTACAGGCGAAACACCCCGAACGCGTGTTGGAAAAAGCCGTCAAAGGTATGTTGCCAAAAGGCCCGCTGGGCTACGCAATGATCAAAAAGCTGAAGGTATATGCCGGTGCAACTCACCCGCATACCGCGCAGCAGCCTAAAGAGCTTGCTCTTTAATCCACTCAACAGTTCAGTTCAAAGATTAAGGACAAGCATTATGGTCGGTAAATATAACTACGGTACGGGTCGCCGCAAGAGCTCGGTAGCGCGCGTATTCATGAAAGCAGGCAAGGGCAATATCGTCGTTAACGATAAGCCACTAGATTTGTATTTCTCGCGCGAAACTGGCCGCATGATCGTGCGTCAGCCCTTGGAATTAGTTGGCTCCCTCGACACATTTGACATTATGGTGACGGTATTGGGCGGCGGCGAATCTGGCCAAGCCGGTGCGATTCGCCACGGTATCACCCGTGCATTGATCGATTACGACGCAACATTGAAGCCACAGCTTTCCAAAGCTGGGCTGGTGACACGTGATGCGCGTGAGGTCGAGCGTAAAAAAGTGGGTCTGCGCAAAGCGCGTCGCGCCAAGCAGTTCTCCAAGCGTTAAACGAGATTGGATCGGAGTTGCAATGCTCCGCCCCCATGTGCAAAAAGCCGCCTTGCGCGGCTTTTTGCTTTTTATTGTTTCTTTTGTCTATTTACAAATTATTGTGAGCTATTTTCGATTTTTCGAATGATCGTTCGAATCAGAAATATTCGGTTGACGGCTCCGTTACTCGCTTTTGCTATATCGGCATTGCAGCCTGAATCCTTGCTTTTGAACGATTTGTGACAAATACTCGATGTCAGCAATGCGAGGTATAGTAAGCATTGAGTTGGATTGATCCGCAAACGTTTTTGCGTCAACGCGCCGTTTTCGGCAAGATATTTTTTTCTTAATCCGTTGTTTTAATAGCGAACCTACCATGACCCTGTCTGTTTTCTGATGTTAGGTGATTTTAAATTGCGCGGAACATGGCGAAAAATTCGCGCCAAAATCGGTATTCGCGCTAACAAAGTTGCGATTCGCTCGCACACGCCTTGGTATATCAAAATTGGTGGTTATGGGTTGGCGATGGGTATTGCCGCTGGTGTGGCGTGGTTTGTGGTGGATAACAGCTACCGTATAACCGGCTTTAGCCGAGAAGAGGCGACGCAGCAGATTGCAAGCCTTACCTTAGACAAACAAAAGCTCCAGCAGGCCTTGGATGGCGCTAAAAGCCAGCTGAATGATATTCAGAGCCAGCTTAAAGTCGAAAAGTCGGCACAGACCGAACTTAGCAAGAGCATCACCCAGTTGCAGGATGAAAACGCGAGCCTGAAAGAAGATTTGGGATTCTTGCGCAATATCATGTCTGCTGGCAGCGTCCCTGGGGGATTGTCCATTGCGAATCTGAAAGTGGAGCCCGACGCGCTGCCAAATGAATACCGATATCGGCTGCTGGTCACGCAAGGCGGCCCGCGCAAACAAGATTTCAAGGGTAAAGTACAGGTCATAGCACGCGTTCAGCAGGGGACAGTGCAAAGCACGCTGAGTTTTCCCACGGATGCCGATATCAAAACAGCCGGTAATGAAATCGAATTCCGGTATTATCAAAAGATCGATGGAAGGTTTAAAATTCCAGAAGGGACGCAGTTAAAAAGCGTTCAAATCCGAGTGTTGGGATTGCCGGGCCTTGACGTCCGAAGCCAACGTAGTATTAATCTTTAAGGAGTCATTATGTCTTGGGGAAAATCCAGTAAACCAAGTCCGATTGACAGTTTGATCGGTGCGGGTTCAACAATCATTGGCGATGTTCAGTTCACCGGCGGGCTGCGCATTGACGGCCATGTCAAAGGCAATATTAAAGCCGTTGGCGACAAGCTCGGCACGCTAGTGCTCTCTGAGCTGGCCAAAGTGGAAGGCGAAATCGACGTGGACCATATTGTGATCAACGGCACCGTGGCAGGTCCGGTAAGGGCTAAGGAATATCTAGAACTCTTGTCCAAAGCGAGGGTCACAGGTGATGTGAGCTACAAAACAATTGAGATCCATGTCGGTGCAATTGTCATGGGTCGGTTGATGCATGAGGGCGCGCCAAAGCAGAGCGATAAAGTTATCGAATTTAAGCCCGCTTCGGGAGGCTAGGCTTCAGGCTGCGGTTGAAAGCGCGCAATCAAGCCCCAATTATGAATATAGAGTTGTTGAAAAATTAGTTGAAAATTATGAACCTAGGAGAAACACCATGAATGACATGTCGATGATGCCCCCAAGTTTAGTCTTCTCAGACAGCGCGGCGGACAAAGTCAAATCGTTGATCGTTGAAGAGGGCAATGACGACCTAAAGCTGCGCGTGTTTGTGACTGGCGGCGGCTGTTCAGGCTTGCAATATGGTTTCACCTTCGATGAAATAACCAACGAAGACGACACAATCATGGAAAAAAATGGCGTCTCATTGCTGATTGATCCGATGAGCTACCAATACCTGATGGGTGCTGAGATCGATTACACTGAGGGCTTGGAAGGCGCACAGTTCGTGATTAAAAATCCGAATGCCAGCAGCACCTGCGGATGCGGATCGTCATTTTCAGTTTAAGTTAACGGCCTGAATAACGAAAAAGCGGAGGCTCGCGCCTCCGCTTTTCTATTTAATTTTCGGGTTATGTTGCCGATATAAAACAAAAGCATGTACGGTTGCGGCCACTAGCTCTCAAAGCCTTGAGAAGCCAGGCTCCTACTCGTTTTTCATTTTTGTTGGGTCATCCCCGCCAACACTTCTGCGAGATGATAAACCTTGGTTTTGTTGTCGCCATTTCGACGCAACCGCCCCTCAATATTGAGCAAGCATCCCAAATCGCCCCCGACCAATGCGTCCGCACCCGTCACACCAATGTTGACGCATTTATTGTCGGCCATGCGGGTTGATATCTCACCCAATTTGATGGAAAACGTGCCGCCGAATCCGCAACACTTTTCGGCATCATTCATTTCGGTCAGCGCACAGCCGTTCTGGACAAGCAGGGTGCGTGGCTGCTGTTTGATGCCGATCTCGCGCAGTCCGGCGCAGGAATCATGATAAGTGATGTTTTGTGGAAATGGCGCAGGGACGGTGGCTCTCGTACTGGCTACCTTTAGCACCTTGACCAAGAAGTCCGACAATTCATACCATTTGGCCGCAAGCTTCTCAAACTCAATCCGCTCAGCTTCGGGCGCATCGCGGAACAAATCCTGAACATAGTGAACCTTCACTTGACCGGAGCAAGAGCCAGACGGCGCGACTACATAATCGCAATCCTTAAATTCGGCGAGCACCTTGCGGGCGAGTTGCTGCGAAATTTCCCGAGCACCGGAGTTGTAGCCGGGTTGGCCGCAGCACGTCTGGGTGTCAGGTACCATGACGTCGCAACCCGCGTCTTCCAATAGCTTTAAGGTTGCAAAACCAATATTGGGACGGACCAGATCAACCAAGCAGGTGACGAAAAGACCGACTTTCATCAGGTGAACCTTAAGACAGTTTCAGCGACGGAAACGAGACCAAAGAGATCTTCGCCACATTTATACAAACCGGCCAAAATAAGGCTATACAACCTTACCCGATACCGGCAGAGGGGGCATCACCGGCAATACCGTGGCTGCGGGAACATCAATCACTTTACGGCTCTCAATCCATTTCTTAATCCGATTGGCATCACCAATTCGGGTGAATTTGCCCCATGAATCCATCAGCACAATCACCACCGGCTTGGTGCCAATGATCGCCTGCATCACCAAGCATTTTCCGGCTTCGTTGATGAACCCGGTTTTGGACAATCCAATGTTCCAGCCATCCGACTTTACAAGTGAATTGGTGTTGTTGAAGCCCAACTGACGACCTGAATTGGGCAGCGTCACGTGCAGCGCTGGCGCAGTGGAAAAGGTACGAATTGTCTCAAAACCTGAAGCGGCCGACACCATTAACGCCAAATCTTGCGGGGTTGCAACATTACCCGGTGCCAAGCCGGTGGGATCAACGAAATGGCTATTGTGCAGCCCCAGCGCTTTCGCTTTGGCATTCATTGCGTCAACGAACGCGACGGTACCACCCGGATAGGTGCGCCCCAATGCGGCGGCGGCACGATTGTCGGATGCCATCAGCGCCAAACGCATCAAATCTTCACGTCGGAACGCGGTGCCAACTGGCAGGCGCGAGTGGGAATTTTTAATTGTGTCGATGTCAGCCGCATCGATGACGACTGGTTCATCCATATTTTGCTTGGCTTCCAGCACCACCATCGCTGTCATCAATTTGGTAATAGAGGCAATGGGCGCGGCGGTTTCGGCATTCTTTGCGTAGATCGCCCGGCCCGTCGCCTGGTCAAAAACCAGTGCAGCATGAGACAGTAAATTCGGGCCGCCATCGCTACTAAAATCGGGGACGGCTGCAGCTCTGACGGTTTTGCGGGCTTTCACAGTTTTAACCGCTTTTTTCTTCGCCGATACGGCCGGTTTTTTTACTGTCTCAGCGTGCGCTGAAAAAAATACCGCGGGCACCGTAAAGCCAACAACGGCGGTTGCGGCCACCGACAACATAGACGCGATAGAATGACTCAGCCAATGTTTCTTTGTTTTAAAAATGGTCATAAAAGTGCACCTTGCAATATTTCAATTCTGTAAAAATCAAACGTCAGTTAGTTACATTAACAAATGAGGCCACCCAGCGCAAGACTTTATGCGAATTCTTATATTTCACTTGCAACCCTATGAATCTTAAATAAATGTAAATCATGTCAACGCCAAAATTCCCCCATATTGATACCTTAGCCGTCCATGCCGGACAATCGCCCGATGGCCAGCATGGCGCACGAGCAGTACCGATCTATCAAACCGCTTCGTTCGTGTTCCCAGATACCGAGACGGCGGCTTCACTTTTCAATCTTGAGCGCGCTGGTCATGTCTATTCCCGTATCTCAAACCCGACCGTCGCCGTTTTTGAAGAACGCATGGCAGCCTTGGAGGGTGCGCCGGCAGCGGTGGCAACTGCCAGCGGGCAGGCAGCACTGCACTTGGCCATTGCCACGCTAATGGGCGCGGGATCGCACATCGTCGCCAGTAACGCGCTGTATGGCGGCTCACACAATCTGCTTTCCTACACCTTGCCGCGGTTCGGTATTGAAACCACATTTGTAAACGGGCGCAACCTCGATGAATGGCAGGCGGCGATTCGTCCCAACACGCGGCTACTATTCGGTGAGACTGTCGGCAACCCCGGCTTGGATGTGCTGAATATCCCCGATGTCGCCGCCATCGCGCACGCAGCAGGCGTGCCATTGATGGTCGATGCCACCATCACGACGCCGTTCCTCTCGCAGCCGATCGAGCAGGGCGCGGATATCGTGATGCACTCCGCTACCAAGTTTTTATCAGGACATGGCGTGGTCATCGGCGGTGTCTTGATTGATGGCGGAAGTTTTGATTGGCAATCTGCAGTCGACAAAAAGGGCGATAGATTTCCAACGCTCAGCGAGCCCTACGCGGGGTTTCACAATATGGTCATGGCCGACGAGTCCTCCGTTGCTGCATTTGCGTTGCGCGCACGACGCGAAGGCCTGCGCGACTTCGGCGCAACCATGGCACCGATGAGTGCCTTTCAAATTTTACAAGGCTTGGAAACGCTGCATGTGCGGATGCCGCGACATATCGAAAACACGCGCAAGATTGTCGAATTTTTATCAATGCATAAGGCCGTCGCGCAGGTCACACATCCGGAGTTGCCATCGCATCCTGATTATGAATTGGCGAAGAAAATGTTGCCGAACGGAGCGGGTGCGGTCGTGAGCTTTGAGGTCAAAGGTGGCAGCGGGGTTGCCAGTGCGGGCGGACGTGAGGCAGGCAAAATCTTCATCGAGAAACTAAATCTATTTTCACACCTCGCCAATATTGGCGACGCAAAATCGCTCGTAATTCACCCCGCCAGCACCACACATTTCCGTATGGATGCGGCGGCCTTGAAAGCAGCTGGCATATCGGAAGGTACGATTCGTTTGTCGATTGGCTTAGAACATGCAGACGATTTGATTGAGGACTTATCGCGGGCACTTTCTGCAGCTGGGAAGGCTGCTGAGGGGAACACAAAATCGTGAAATTCCTAGTCCAACAACAACCCGCCTTTGTTTACACCGGCGGCAAAGAATTTGACGCAGCCAAACCTAGCATCATCTTTGTCCATGGCGCCGCCAACGACCACAGCGTCTGGACGCTACAGGCCCGTTACTTTGCCCATCATGGCTTCAGCGTATTGGCCGTCGATTTACCGGGGCATGGCAAAAGCTTTGGTGCGGCCAAAGCCACGGTCGCGCAATACGCAGATTGGCTCATTAACCTTTGCGACAACGGCGCAATCCAACGAGCTGCGTTTGTCGGCCACAGCATGGGTTCACTGATTGCGTTAGATATTGGCGCACGCTACCCACAGCGTGTTTCGCAACTAGCGCTTTTGGGTTGCAGCGTACCTATGCCCGTTTCGGATGTGTTGCTCGACGCTGCAAAAAATAATCCAAACGATGCATTCGCCATGCTCAACATCTGGGGGCACGCGCCGCAATCAAAATGGGCTGCATCCCCCACGCCCGGCACGTCGATGATGATGGCCTACAAGCGATTGCTAGAACAAAGCCAACCCGGTGTACTGGCGAGCGATCTTGCGGCTTGCCAAGCGTTCGTTATGTACGAAGCTAGCTTCAATAAAATCGCAGCACCCACGCTCCTCATCAGCGGAGGCCGTGACATGATGACCCCGCCTAAAGCGAATGCATCGGTGGCGAGGCAGATTGCGGGCGCGAAGTTGGTCGCGCTAGAAAATGCCGGGCATTCGATGATGCAAGAAGCGCCAAGTGCCGTGTTAGATGCGTTGAAAATGTTTATCAAAACGTGACGGGCAGTGGCTCAAACTCTAGCACTGGTGCGGTATTTCGATGTTTGCAGTTGAGCTGACGTGATCAGTTGGCCTCGCCAATTATATTGCGGGCTACCAAACAATTGTGGCGGCCGAAAGCATTACGAGCATTGCTGCTGGCAACGAAAATTGCATCACGATGATCTGCCGTTGATGTAAAAAATAAGCGAGGGCTATGTAGGCAAAACACCACAAAACGAATACGGCAATCCCAATCGCCAGATTGCTGTACCGAATCGTATGAATCGCCCATGCACCCGGCCACAGAACACCAATCAGCATGAGAACAAACCCCTCGTTTCCCATATAGAGCCCACGGCTATTTTCTGCCCGTTCGTTATATAAGCTAATGCTCTCATCGCTTTCTATACCAAATGCGGTTGCGCCAAAGACATTGCACATGAGCCAGATCACGCATGCGCGCAACAATGAGGCAAAGAAAAATGGCAAAAAGCTTAATCCAACAATAAAGACCAGCAATTGAAATATAGATGGAAAGGGAGTCTGAAGATAAGTTTTCACATCCCTGATTGTGGCCAAATGATGATTTGCGTATAAAGTATCAGCCAGCAGTAGTGCAAAAATGATCGCTACGACGACCATACAACAGAGAAAAAGACGGTCAATTCTGAGAAAAAGTTTATCTCTGCCCCAAGAATAAACCCCGCATGCCGTCGCGCCAAGCGTCAGACAAATCGCGTAAATGCAAGCTCTGCCCGTCTGCGAATCAAAAAACGCGAGCACGAACCAACAAACGCCAGACGTCAGTAGCGCGGCTATTGAATTGGCAAGAAAATTTTTGGCAGCCTGCATGTCGTTACATCATTAAACGATTTGTAAAACGCATGCACATAGCTTAAGTCGTTGCGCCCACAATAGTTCTAAACACCACCACGCTCCTCCTGCAACCGCTCCTGCTGCTGCAACCGCCACATCTGCGTAAACCGTCCATCCAACTCCAACAACTCTCGGAAATTCCCGCATTCGATAATCCGGCCACCTTCCAGCACCAAAATCTGATCGGCATCGATGATCGTGGAGAGTCGATGCGCGATGACGAGAGTGGTGCGGTCTTTGGCGATTTCTCGTAGTTCGGCTTGGATGGCTTTTTCGGTGGTGGAATCGAGTGCTGAAGTGGCCTCATCAAAAATCATGATCGCGGGGTTTTTGAGTAGCGTGCGGGCGATTGCCACGCGCTGTTTTTCGCCACCCGATAATTTCAAGCCGCGCTCACCGACCATGCTCTCCCAACCGTCAGGCAGGCGTTCAATAAATTCCAGCACATGCGCGCGCCTTGCTGCGTCTTGAATGTCGGAATCGCTAGCACCGGGGCGGCCATAGGCTATGTTGTAGCGGATGGTGTCGTTAAATAAAACAGTATCTTGCGGCACGATGCCGAGGCTGGCGCGGACGCTAGCTTGCGTGACATCGCGGATGTCTTGGCCGTCGATTAAAATTTTGCCGGCTGGTATTTCGGCGCGGCCAACACCGACGTCGTAAAAGCGAAACATCAGCCGCGAGATCGTCGATTTGCCTGCGCCGCTTGAACCCACCACGGCCACCGTTTTCCCAGCAGGCACCTCAAATGAAACATCATGCAAAATTTGTCGTTTCGGGTCATAGCCGAAATTAACATGTTCGAATTTGATGGATGCTCCATTAACGACCAGCGCTTTCGCGCCGGGCTTATCCTGAATCTCCTTATTCTCGCCCAGCAAGCGAAACATTTTTTCCATATCGGTGAGCGCTTGACGAATTTCGCGGTACATCGCGCCCAAAAAATTCAACGGAATATAGAGCTGGATTAACAGCGCATTGACCATCACCAAATCACCCAGCGTGAGCTTCTGCGCGACGATACCTTCCGACGCGCGCCACATCAGCGCGGTGACGGCCATGGCGATAATCACCGACTGCGCAGCGTTTAGAATGCCCAGCGAAGTCTCACTCTTGGTGGCGGCGAACTCGTATTTTTGCAAATTTTTATCGTAGCGCCCGGCTTCAAATGCTTCGTTGCCAAAATATTTGACGGTCTCATAATTGAGCAGCGAATCAATCGCTTTCGTATTAGCCTTGGAATCCATTTCATTCATCTGACGGCGATGCTGGGTGCGCCATTCAGTAATGCTAATCGTCGTGACGATATAAAACACAATCGCACAAAGTGTGATGACAACAAACGTCCAGTCAAACTTGAACGCCAGCAAAACCGTCACCATGGTGATTTCCAGAATGATCGGGATGACCGAAAACAGCATGTACGACAACAATGTTGAAATGCCGCGTGTGCCGCGCTCAATGTCGCGCGTCACGCCGCCAGTTTGGCGCTCCAGATGAAAGCGTAGCGATAGGGCATGCAAATGATGAAATACTTTTAACGCAATATTTCGCATCGCCCGCTGCGTTACCTTTACAAACACAATATCGCGCAGCTCAGCAAACAGCGTGCTTGATAGGCGCAGGACACCGTAGGCCATCAGCAACATAAACGGCACCGCCATTACGGCCGTCGTTTTATCGAGCGAATCAACGATTTGCTTCATCAGCAGCGGCACGCCAATATTAGCGGTTTTGGCCATCACCAGAAAACCAATCGCCAGCGCCACGCGCCAGCGAAAATCCCATAAATAGGGCAGTAGCGAGACCAGTACGCGGCGATCTGCTTTTGCTAGGGATTGTTTGCCTGATGGCGGTTTTTGGTCAGGAGCGCCGGAGGTGTCGACGGTAGCGTTAGTTTGGAATGAGACGGACATGGGGCTTTCGGTTTGAATTGTCACTTGAACGCCGGACTAAATGGCTAGGGGCCACCCCATCCGGGGGGAGACTGCGTTAACGTTCTCGTTAAGCGGTCAGAGAGCTGTTGGCGCAACTGGAAAAACGGAAACAACATCATCCACACGATACACCATCACACTCTCACTGCGTCCGGCGACGGTAGCGCTGCCTAGCGCGGTGGCGCAATTGTTTGGCAAGCCCTGCTCGACAGCCAGCTCAATAGTCCGCGCTGAAGCTAAGATGCGGGTGTTGTAGTGTTTATTCAAGGGCTCGATTCGTGCTGCTAGATTGACGGCGTCGCCGTAGACGGTGTAACCCTGATGTTCCGCCGACCCAATCGAGCCTGCGCAGACCGAGCCGGTATTAATGCCGATGCGCGTCGGCAATGCGACGCTGTTGCCGTCGGGCAAAATGAATCGTTCCGTTGCCAATGCCTTTTGAATCGCTAACGCCGCCCTAACCGAGGCCAGTGCATGCTGTGTATTGGGTACGGGCACATTAAAAACTGCCACCACGGCGTCACCCACAAAGTTATTCACCGAGCCGCCTTCATTATGGATAATGGTGTTGAGCAATGAAAAATAGGCGTTAAGCAAATCCACTGTGGCCTGCGGGCTCAGCGTTTCGGAAAGCGTGGTGAAACCTTCAATATCGGTGAACATAACAGTCGCCTCGACTGATCTGGATTCAATTGAACCACCGGATGCAATTAGCTCGTTGGCAACCGTCGGGCTAAGGTAGCGATGAAGTGCGGATTTGATCAAGTCCCGTTCGCGCAATGCACCGACCATCATGTTGAATCGAGCCGTTACATCGCCTAACTCATCGTTGGTCAGCACCGCAGCTTTATAGTTTAGATTCCCGGCGCGCACAGCTTCTTGGGCGTCGAATAGCTCCCGTGTCGGGGCGAGCAAACTGCGGCTGACAAAAAAAAGTGAGGCCAAAATTACATAAAGTGAGGCAATTAAGTCGAGCGCGATTACATTACCCGTGCTTAGACCCTGCGCCAACCGGATCGGCGCGAAAAGGGTTAGATCTAACCCGAGCAAGAGTGTGGGCAGGACACCGATAACGATGAAAATCGCGCCCAGCTTTTGTGCCAAACCGCCACGGCTTCGGTCATTGCGCAAGCCGCTGCCGATGAGTTCGAACGATAAAACCTCGCGCAAATCCCGACGCATTTTAATGGTCAAATCATTGATGTAAAAATAAATAAAGTAGCTGTAAAATGCGGCGTAAATACTGGCATAAAACAGCAATGCCAGAATGATCATGTGCTGCGGAATATGCTGAAGACTGGCGCCCAGCGGGGTATACACGCCTAACGCTGAGGCCGTAAAGCTGTAAATGAGCACTAGCAGCGTAGCGGCCCACGCGCTGTAGCGCGGCAGCTGTTGAATCCGCGCGACGGCTTGTTTAGGGTTGTCCAGTTTAGTTGAATTGTGCAAATCGAATTGCGCAATCGGGCGATACAGCCACCACGCAACGATGAAAGCAGCCATTCCAAGTAATAGCAATCCAGAGAGCGCCACGCCCACCACGTCAAAGCGTTTTGTTACCAAAATAAAAATACCCGTTACGCCGATATCGAGCAGTGGCAAGGTCAGCATTCGGCTAACGTAGGCGCGACCATACCCAGCCGTCAACTGCCGATCGGCAATGGATTTTTTTACTGGCGATGGCTTCATGCGCGTTGGATAATGGTTAACCGCTTTTTTGACGATGACGCTGTTACACTTTTATATCACGCAAGCCAGTGTCTTCACAAACTGGGTTCAACATTGTCTGCCGATTGCGCGTTCTAGCGATTGCACGTTTGTATCGTGCCGACCGCGTGCCGACCGTCCTCAATGCGGTTTAGAGCCATCGCCGCTAAGCCGCAACACAACACCAGACCACCATGCCCAATTTTGCTGCCAATCTCACGTTTTTATGGACTGAGCATCCGTTCTTGGATCGTTTTGAACACGCGGCGCGCGCCGGATTTCGTGGCGTGGAGTTTCATTTTCCGTATGAGTTAGACTCCTACGCGATTAAATCGCGGCTGGATGTTTTTAGACTCACCCCAGTGCTGCATAACTTGCCTGTCGGCGACACGAACAGCGGCGAATTCGGACTCGCCTGCGTGCCGGGGCGAGAAACCGATTTCAAATCGCATGTGGCGGCCGCGATTGAATACGCCCTTAAATTGGGAACACTGCGCTGCAATTGTTTGGTCGGCAATGTTGCTGAAGGCGCTGATCGGCGCGAGGTCGAGGCTGTGCTGATTCGCAATTTACGCTATGCAGGGCGCGAATTTTCCAAAGTCGGCCTCGCCCTGATGGTGGAGCCGCTCAATAATATCGATATGCCGCGTTTCGCGCTTAACACCGCCGCCGAAACAATCGCGATTTTGGATCAGGTTGGCCTCGATAACGTGAAACTTCAATACGATTTTTATCATATGCACCTGATGGGCGATGACATTGCCCAGGTGTTGCCGAAGCTGTTGCAGTTCCCAGCACGTATCGGCCACGTTCAGTTTGCTGACGCGCCTGGGCGCCATGAGCCGGGTACCGGCGAGATCCCATTCGCGCCGCTGCTTTCGCAGCTGGATCAGTTGGGGTATCAGGGCTGGGTGGCAGCAGAATATCGCCCGAGCGGGCTGACTAATGATAGCCTTCGATGGCTCAGGGCCTAGTGCTTCGGGCTGGGGCGCTGGCGCGGAGTTTGGACAGTCACTACAGTTTGATGGGGAGCTGTTTGAGGTTAAGTTTCGAAGCGTCAGCGAAACCAAGCCTGCCCACCATGCTCAACCATTTTTGCGCCGCTTGCGCGAATCCGCCTTCACTGACTGCGAACTGTTTGTCGAGCCCACCTGCTCCATCCGCGTGATGGTCGCCGCCAATTTCAAACCGGTTGCTTCATATAATTTCAATGCTTCTGCCTTAAGGCTTTGCGAATCAACATAAAGCGTCTCGCCAGCAGCTGCAATCGCGATGGCGTTGCCGCCCTCAACTGGCGGTAGCGCTAAGACGCGGTTATCAAACGCTGCGCGGAGGTTTTCGATTTGGTTTTTGTAACCGTGGGTGCGCCCGAATAAATTCAATACCAGCAACCCCCGCCTGCTTAAACGCGCCCGGCAGTCACGATAAAAATCCTCGCTTCCAAGTGCACCAAAACGTGCGTTTGCATCATAGCCATCGACCATAATGCAATCGTATTTTTCTCGCTGCGGCAGCGGAATATCTTTCATCCACGCCACGCCGTCGGCAATGTGAATAGCTATCCGTCCTGCATCGCGCGGCAGCTTGAACGATTGATACGCCATCGCCACCACGGCCGGATTGATTTCTAAAATTGTTTGCATCGTTTGCGGAAAATAGCGATGCCAAAATTTAGTCAGCGATGCTGCTCCCAGGCCGACTTGAAGTACGCGCTTTGGCCAGTCATCGTCGGTCCTTAGTAGCAGGCAAGCCATCATCTCGCGTGTGTATTCGAGTTCCAGCGCATAAGGTCTGGCAATGCGCATGGCGCCCTGCACCCATTCCGAGCCGAAATGCAGGAAGCGTACGCCGCCTTCCTCGGAGGCTTCAATGCTGTGTTTGTTTGCGATTGTCATGTTGCTTCGCTTGTTTTGTTAAAATCAGAGAAGGGCGCAACGGTGTGGGGTTAAATTTACTTAAAATGCCTCAAGATCCGCGCCAGAACTAGGGTTTTGCATTTGGTTAGCGGCTATTTTATCGAAAAAGTGGTGCATTCGGTCATTGTCCCGCCACCCACGAGATTAGACCATATCAACATCGCGATAATCTAGGGTCAAACTACTGGCACAATGCGCATTCCGCTTTTAAAAATGCACTGATTGACGCCATTATGTTGAATAAAATTTTCAAAAAATCCGAATCCCCCGCCGACGCGAAAGCGAGCGAGGCCGTCAAAGTCGCGCAGGCCAAAAAAGATGCCGCGCAGCAAGCTGCTGAATCGGCCGCCCAAGCGTCTGCGCTGGTGATGGCAACGTGGCAGCCCAAGCTAGATGCTGCCGTTGCCGCAAGCGACGATATTGCGTTGTTAGCCATCGCCAATGAATCGCCTGCTGTTGATATCAAGCTCGCGGCCATCGTTGCGTTAGCGACTGAGGAATCGTTGAAATCAGCCGAACGCGAATTTCGCACCCACGACCGACGCGTGCATCGCGCCGCCAAGCAGCGCTTGGAAGCAGCAATAGCGCAACGAGAGGCGCGTGAGGCCGCACAGAAGTTGATCGAGTCCGCGAAGGCACTGGTCAAAGAGGCAAAGATTCCCGCCAACCGTTTGGTGGAGTTAGATCGTGCTTGGCTGGCGTTAGATATTGCGCTTTTGCACCCCGACCAGCGCGATGAATTTGCCGCGCTTGCCGCTGATTTAACCACGCTGACCCGTGAACGCGGCGAACAGCAATTGCATCTGAGCCGCTGGACGGCGGACGCCAAGCAAGCATTGCTGCATTTAAATGTGACGTTAGGCGATGTCGCGGCTGGCATAAAGGAGCGTACGTTGCTGCAGGCGCCGTGCGAGGCAGCCAACGAATTGTTGACGCATATTCCGCAAGGTGATGGTGCAGCCATGCTCGCCCAGGGTTTGCAAAATGGATTGCTGACTGCCAGCCAGATCGAGGCGCGTTTGCAAGTGTTGGCAGTGCTGTTGAGGCCGGTTTTGATGCCGGTTGCGATGCCGGTTGCGGTGGCCCAACCGGTTGATGAATCCACTGTCGAACCAACTTCTGCCGTCGTTGAAAAGCCTGATGCCACGATTGAAACGAGGCCGGAGACCGCGGCTGAAGCTGAAACGAAAGTTACGGTTGCCGGCGGTGCTGAGCCCGAACAAGCTGCGGTCCAAAGTGCCCAACCACTAGAAGGTGGTGCCCACCGAAACGCCGCTCTGGAAGCCGGTCTTGAGCCATCTGCCCCATCATTTTCAGCGCCGTCCACTGTCGGCGCCGCCGCGCGTTGGCATGAACTGCCGCCGATTGCAGATCCGCAGATTGCCAGCCTGCTTAATGCCCGGTTTGACCAATGGCAGCGGACGCAAACCGATGCCCGTAAAGCGCACAGTGCTGATAAACGCAATAAAGCCAACGAACAAAAAAATGCGGTGAAACTAGAGCGAAACCAAGCGCTGGCCGAATTGCTACAACAAGCCGAAACTGCGCTGGCGGGCGGACATTTAAATGAAACCAGCAAGCATTTAGTCGCGATTGACAACGCCTTGGACGAAGGCGCACCGGCAGGCGCGTTACGTGGCCGCATCGATGCGCTTCAAGCAGAATTTGCACGCCTTAAAGGTTGGCAGCATTGGGGCGGCGGGCGCGTACGCGATGATTTGGTACTGGAGGCAGAAGCGTTGGCCGCGGTGGTCACGAATGCCGTTGCCCTAGTTTCCACTGACACCACGGATTCTGCCGTCGTTGAGGCATCCGTCGCGCCTATGGTGGCTCGTATTCACGCCGAGGCAACTGGGGTTCAGGCCGAGCCCTCCGCTGCGGAGTTTGAGGCGGCCGCGAGTGCAGCCCCGCATGAAACCCAAAATGCAGCCCCGAATGAAACCCCAAATGAAACCCAACATGCAGCCCCGATAGTTTCCTTGGAAGCCGCTCTGGAAGCCAATCTTGAGGCATTTCCTGGCGAGGTGGCTATTGAATCGGTCTCAGATGTTGCTTCAAACACTGACGCAAAACCAGTGCGTCCCGAAAAGCCAAAAGGTAAAAAAGACAAACCCGCACAGGCTAAGTTACCGCCAAAATTCTCCGTTAAACAACACGCCGATGCGATTGAAAAGCTGCGTGAGCGTTGGAAAGAACTGGATAAATTGGGCGGTGCATCAAGCCGTTCACTTTGGAAGCGGTTTGATGCGGCGTTAAAGACTGCCTATGTGCCAGTGTCCGAACATCTCGCCAAGCTTAAAGCCGTGCGGCAGGAAAACTTGGATGCGCGCAATAAGTTGATCGCATCACTTGATGCTGTGAAATTAGCCAACACCGAGGCAGGCGAAGTCCAGAACTATCGGGAGCTTTCGCACGCGCTTGAGCACTTCCAAACCGAGTGGCGCAAGTCTGGCCCTGTTGAACATACCGTTCCACACAAGTCGCGTGAAAAGTTATTGGAAAAAATGCGGTCCTCAATGGCACGGCTGGAAGCGCCGCTGCAAGAGGCGCGCCGCTTGGCGCAAACCACGCGCGAACAATTTATCGTTCGCGCCAAGGCATTGTCAGCAGACGCGGCAGCCAAGCCGCAAAGCAAAGAAATCATCCCTAAAATCCGCGCGCTACAAACTGAATGGCAGCAACACGCCAAAACCCTGCCACTCGCTCGCAATGTGGAAAACGCGTTGTGGGCAGAATTCAAATCCGCCACTGATGCGGTTTTCACCCAGCGCGATGCCGCCTTCAGTGCGCGCGATGATGAATTCAAAAAGCATCGTCAGGAACGTGAAGCGCTGATCGGTAAACTCGCCGTATTAACGGCTGATACACAAGCCGCCGAAATCAAACGCACGATCAGCGATGTCGATACCGCATGGCGACGTGCCGGCGAAGTCCGCCGCGATGATGCAGCCAAAATCGAAGCCCGCTTCCGGGTCGCGCGCGAGACGGCGTCCAAACATCTGGCCGGCAGCGCAAACCGTGTGTGGTTTGGTGTGTGCGATACGCTCAACGCAAAAATTTCGCTCTGTGTTGAAGCCGAATCGGCAGTGCCCGATTCCGAAATCGACGCACGCTGGCAAGCCTTATCGGTATTACCACCGGCCTGGGAGCAGTCGTTGAAAACGAGACTCAAAGCGGTTCTTGGCGGCAATGCCAGGGAAGTCAACGAAGGCGCAATCGATGCAACCTTGCTGCAACTCGAATCCGCACTGGACATTCCATCCCCACCTGCATCCCAAGCCGCACGACGTGATTTGAAATTGCGTGCATTGAAAGCAGCGCTGGAAGGCAAACCATCGAACGCGCCGACCGGCACAATTGAGCAGTTAGTGGCTGAGGCTGTTGGCCATTCGATGTTAGCGGCTGCACAGAATGAACGGTTGGCGGCAGTGTTAGCGGCAGTGCGGGAGCGGGGGCATGCGCGGGGTTAGTGTTTTTGGCAAATGAGATGCCGGCCGGCCACGAAACTTTCCATGGGGGTGCGACGCAAGGGAGGTGCTTCGACATCCTATTGTTTAGGCGCGCCAGCAAAAATTTGCTGCACGATCGGCACCACAGCAGCGGTAAACCGATCCGCCTCGGCGTGTGACAAATGCGACCATTCTGGGAGCGTATAGCCCTGTAGCTGCGGGTAATCTTCGAAGTGAATTCCGGGCGTGTTGGTTTTTTGTAGCAGCACATCCCAAGTGGTTGCGCGTGGGAATGCTTTTTGCTCAAACGCATAGTAATCACCCGCGCTGGGCATGCGGATGAACACAACTTGCACCCCGCGTTTGCGTAGTTTTGCGATTGCATCGGCGGCGCGACCAATTTGCTTACTTACTAAGGCCTGCATTTTTTCCGGTGTGTCCATCATCGGCGGCGGTGGCCCTGCAAACCGCTGTGCCCAGATACGTTGCGCCATGTTTTGATAGACCGGATCATTTTCCACTTTTGACCACATATGGGCATTGCGGTTGGCATCGGCCACCATTAGCTTGCGCACCGGCATGAATCCGCGCACACCCGGGCGAGGCGGCCACGCTTGGCGTTTCACCACTGTATCGAGCGCGAAATCGGGATCGTAGAATGCGAAATATGGCTCCAACAAATGTTTGGAAAGCCAGTAGCCGACCCGTTGCGAAGGGCTTTGGGTGTGGTACTGCGCGACTACATCACCGCGATAAGCAAAACCCGAAAAAAATAAATCAGGCGCGACCCCAATCACCAGCCGTCCATTGAAATTAGCGTCGTTCGCAAGATCTTCCACCGCGAGTAGTGGCGTTGTCCCCTCAAGGGACAATTGAATGGGTCGCTCGCCCCCGGCTTTTTCCCAAACCGGCAATTGCAGACCAAACAAGACGCGTGATGACCCGATTAGCACCAATGTATTGCCCTCGCCCTGATCAATTCGCCTGCGTTGATCGGCCCAAGCCCCCTTGCTGTTCTGGTAGCTTGGCGTCGCACCATAGTCGCGCCAATAGTGCTCCCACGCTGCCACCAGGATCACAAACATAATGGTTGCGATCAGAAGGATGATTCCCCAGGGTCTGGCGGGAATATCGCGCTCTGGTACTGGCTGCGCCATGCCCGGGCGATCTGATGCGGTGAGTCTGATAAAGCCGGGACGGTCCGTTTGTAGATTCATGGCAGCTCCCGATTCAGAATTGGAAATAGATGAAGGCATTACTGTCGCCCTGCGCAATGACAATCGCAAATGCCATGAACGCCAACACGACGGCGATGACGATGGGATGCACTTTCGCAACGGCTGATTCGAGCGTGCGGTTACGCAGCTGCCAATGCGCAAACACAATGCCGGCGATGATGAGTGCTACCGTCACCAATTGCATCGTCGGCAAGATGGGTGCGGCTTTGTCGGCTGCGCCAAACATGCCGGTCAATATTTGCCACGCCTTGCCAAATGTTTTGGCGCGAAAAAATACCCATGCAATGTTGACCAACGCAAAGGTGAGCAGCCCGAATAAAAATAGCGTGAACGCGCCGGGCTGATAGCCGCCAAACTGCCGCCTTAGTAGGCGCTCAATCACCAGATACGTACCATGCAGCGCGCCCCACACAACGAACGTCCAACTTGCGCCGTGCCACAAGCCGCCTAGCAGCATTGTTAGCACCAATGCTAAATACAGACGGGCTTCGCCATGCCGGTTCCCACCAAGCGGAATATAAAGATAATCTCGCAACCAAGTGGATAAGGTAATGTGCCAGCGCCGCCAAAAATCAGAAAATCCTACCGCCGCATAGGGGAAGCGAAAATTATCTGGCATGGCAAAGCCCAGGCACATGGCCACACCAATCGCGGTCGTAGAATAACCGGCAAAATCACAAAATATTTGGCCGCTGAATGCGAGTGTTGCGATCCAAGCGTCCAGCGCACCCGGCGCGCCTCTGCCGTCGTAAACCATTTCAGCTGCGGACGCCAAAAAACTATCAGCCAGCACTATTTTCTGGAACATGCCAAGAACAATTAGCGCCAGACCAAAACGCAACATTTCTGGTGTGGCCTTGCGTGGCTCAACAAACTGCGGCACCAGTTCAGTTGGTCGCATGATCGGCCCCGCAACGAGATGCGGAAAGAATGTGACGAATAAAGCGTAATCGAGGAAATTTTTGGCGGGCTCGGCGCGTCGTAAATAGATGTCCAAGGTGTACGACATCGTGGCGAAGGTGTAAAACGAAATACCAACCGGCAGTATGATATCGAACTGTGGTGCCTGATAGGCGACACCGATATGGCTCATCAGGAGACTGAAGTTTTCAAGGAGAAAATGTCCGTATTTAAAATACGACAACATACCCAAATTCGCCACCACTGATAACAACATCCAAGCGCGGCGCGCAGCGGGCTTTTCAGCATGAACCAGTTTCTGCGCTGCATACCAATCAACGACCGTTGATATCCAGAGCAGGATAATGAAGGGTGGATTCCAAGCGGCATAAAAAAGATAGCTTGCGACAAGCAAATTGACCTTTTTTGTTGTCCACTTAAACGGCATCGAATGAAGCGCAAGTACGACGACGAAGAACATCACAAAGGTGAGTGAATTGAAGACCATGTTTTCCCTTTTTACCCGACTAAAACGAATGCTTACGAATTCATTTTTGTGCTGCCTGAAATCTTGATTTTCTTATTTACTATTTACTATTTCCTAGTTCTTATTTTTCATTTTTCGTTTCTTGGATATCGCATACCATCACCATTGCAACCCGCTTCTGATGTGCCGCTCGATGTTGCGATATACACCACCAACATCTTATTCCTTATGGCGCAACCTGATTGCACAACCTAATATTTATTGTATGTTCAATAGCAAAAGCACGGGCTGCGATCTCCTACCTTGATTGAGGGATGGTCGAATTGGATGAACGGTGCAACGTGCATGAATGGCTGTCCGACCTGATACGCCGACGCAAACGCAAACGCATCATCATACCTACCCGGCCAACCCGATCACGAAGATAAATTGGGAACACGACGGTGTGAAACCAGATATTGTCGCGCCAGCTGTAGGCGCACAGCAGACCCCTTACGTTGCTATCCTGCGCACATTAAGCACGAAATCAAACGATCCTGATGGCCGCGAATTTCTCCAAAAAGCATTTAGCTTCGCGGAAAAAGATGAGAGCGAAATGCCTGTACATAAATTGCGCCAATAGAAATGCGCGAGTAAAAAACGCCGCCTCAGTACAGTGGAGGCGGCGTTTTAGCTGACCGTTGTCATACCGAAAACTGTTCCAACTATGCCGAACGGTTATAACTCAGAATATGGCTAGTGTCACGATACTAAATATGTTTGGGCACCACCAAAATTTTCCCATTCCGTTCCCCGGTATTCGCCGCCAATACGGCTGCCTGAATCTCACTAACATCATAAGTCGCATGAACTGGCGCGTGGAGCTTGCCAGTTGCGATGAGCTTAGCGATCTCGCCGAACAGCACCATTTGTTGCTCTTTGCTCGCCGAGCGGAACCATTTAGCGAGCCAAAATCCTTTAAGCGTGACATCGTTAAAGATGAATGATCGGGCTGAAATTTGACACGGTTTTCCACTCATCATGCCGTAATTCACCAAGGTTGCGCCCGTCCCAAGCGTGCTGGCGAGGCGGTCCGTCGCCTCACCACCGACGGCATCAATACCGAGCATTATCTTTGCACCGTTGGTTGCTTCGGCAACCCGTTTGGCCAGCTTTTCACCGTCGACAATGACCACATCGCCTCCCAATTTTTTCACATCCGCTACAGCGGATTCGCGGCGTACAACATTTACCGTTTTGAAGCCGCGAATTTTGGCGAGTTGAATCAGATAACTGCCGACGCCGGAATTGGCGACATTTTGAATCACCCAATCACCGGGCTGAAGGTCTACAAATTCGCTCAACATCAGTGCGGCGGTGGGTGGATTCACGGTCATCATCGAGAGCTGTTGCGGATCTGCTTCGTTGGGTAACGGGATCAATTTTGCTGCTTCGGCAACAACATGGCTACTCCAGGTTCCACTGCTTACCGGTAACAAAACAGTCTGACCAACAGGCGGAAATGTAACGTCCGGTCCACATTCCACCACCCGCCCCACGCCCTCGTTACCGCCAATTGCTGGTAACGGTGGCAGGATTCCATATTCGCCGGTGAGTGTGAGGACGTCTGAAGGGTTGATCGGTGCAGCTAGTACCGCGAGTAGCACTTGCCCGGACGTCAAGGCTGGGCGGGGCATTTGCACTGGCTGAATCACATCTTGCGGCACGGCGCCGCGTGTTTCGTATTGTGCGCGGGTGATGGTAGTAGTCATTGTGCTTCTCCTCGGGATGAATTTTTGGTTGACGTCGATTAGGTTGGTCATGGGTTTACGAATTGATCTCGCAATTTTACTTGATTCATCGCCTGTTAGCGGGCCTGAATTGGCATGGCGCATGCCAGTAGTATTTCAGGTCGTTTCAACACCAAGTTTCAGCCTACGGTAGCGGGAATGGGTTGAGGAGCATATGCCTCTGCCACTAGCCGCAAATCCCACTTCCATCGAGGTGCCACCGCTTGATGGACTGGAGCGGCTCGCTGAAATTCGGTAATTGGGTCATCAAGGAACAGCATATTCCGTCAATGCCGACGCGGTGCAAAAATTGCTGACGCGTGTCTTTCGATTGGTGAAACTGGCGCAGAGCCAGCTGACGGCCGTAATCGATTTTGCGGAGGGCGAGGCACCGTGACCCTCGGACTAAAGCGCCGTATATTTTTTAGCCGTACCGCGTGACGTTTCGATAGGATATTTTTGCGCATTGCGCTGCATTTTCTCATGCGCGGCGGCAATCAAATCGATGCCCAATTTATCGCTCAATTGAAGCAAATACAGCAAGACATCGGCGGCCTCAAAGCTCACTTCCCTTTTCGCGTCATCGGTCAGACGTTTAGACTGCTCCTCCGTCAGCCATTGAAAATGCTCAACCAATTCTGAGGCCTCAACCGACATTGCCATGGCCAAATTCTTGGGAGACAAAAATTGTTCCCAGTCACGCTCGGCAGCGAAGCCCCGCAATTTATCGCGGAGGACCGTCAGATCGTTGCCGCCTGTTTGATTTATGCCGGCGTGGTCCACATTGAAATCACTCATGTGCAGTGTTGCTGATCAGGTATCGAAAAAATTGCTGAGATCGTCTTCACCAGCAGCCGGCGTGGATGGCGGCGTGGGATTAGGGGCTGAAGTTGGGGCGGCCGGTGCAGCAGCTCGTACGACGGGTGCTGCGGGGCTGGCCGCGGGGGCTGGTGAAGGCGCAGCCAACGAGACGGCGG
>JANYBL010000013.1 GCA_025360815.1 Burkholderiales bacterium | reverse complement strand
AGAAAACAATTTATTCGCCATGTATACCTTGGTCGAAAAGCCGGGCCACTGAAGTATTGCGCAGCTCTTAAGCCGAATTTGCAAAAAATTGTGCCCACTATTGCGGAATAATTGAATTCTTGTCATGATTTGGCAGTTTTTCACAGCAACCGTTGCTGCAGGCAACGTGTAAAAAGTCGTAAAAGCAATCGTAGCAACCATGGCAAAAATTCACAGACGTAAAAGTCTAAAAGCGTGATAGCAACGACAAATCGCGCATTGACTGAATTTAAATCCGCTTGGCCGAGCCACAAAAATCAATGTTTCAGGGAGTTTTATGCGTATACCGTCCATTCACGTTGTTACTGGCAAATTTGCTAGGCATCGTCATCACCACAAAACATTGCGCGTTTGCGGGCTATCACTATTGGTCGGCGCAACATTGGCCGCCTGCCAAAAAACCGAGCCCGTGCAAACGACAGCTGACCGCCTCAAATCGGTTGAGCAAAACCAAAATACCAATCCTGATTTTTACGCGCCGCGTAAAACTGTGGATTATATGACTGACCTGAAAAGCATTAAGGATGCGCCCGCCAAGGTTGAACCTGCTCCCGCCCCTCCAGCTACGCCAGCCAAATTGGCAGCGGACGCCAAGGCTATCCCAGCGCCGGCTGTAGCGGCCGCTCCCGTCCAGGCCGTGCCTGCGCCTGTTCGCGTCGCCGAACCTACACCGCCGCCGGTGCAAGTCGCCGTAGCGGCACCAACACCACGCGCCGCACCACCCAAGGCGGAGCCGCCCGCACTGACGGCGCTGGTAACGCCGACGTTTCGCGCACAACCCGAATTTCCACGCGAGGCAATCCGGCAAAATGTGGAAACCGGCACAGTACGCGCGAAGCTGACCATTGGCGCCAACGGCGATGTGACCAACGTTGCGATTCTCGAATCGCGCCCAGCGAGACTTTTCGATCGCGCCGTGACGACTTCATTATTGCAATGGAAATTTAATGCCGGTACGGATGGCCGCAGCTATACCACTGAGGTTAGTTTTCAGCGGTAATACCAACCATTTCCCGAACAAAAAACGGCATCGTTTGATGCCGTTTTTATTGGTATCGCTCTACATGAACCCCAAGCGTTCTGCAAATTAAACCTGTTTTGCTCTAGGCGGAAACCCGCAATAGCCGGTGACCTCTTCGCGGTCATGGTAGAGCTGCTTCAGCTGCAAGACCGCGCGCTCCGCTTTATTGCCCAGTGCCTCGTCAATCATCATTGAGCAACGCTCGACCTCTTCAAAGCGCTTTTTCATTGGCAGTTTGAGATTAAAAATCACATGTCGCGCCCAGCCCTCTGAAAGCCAAAGGCCGACCAACTTGGCGATACGCGACGGACTTTCGACCATATCGCACACCATCCAATCGACCGGCTTGAGCGGGCGATATTTAAAGCCGTCTTCGCGCAGATGCTTGACCATGGCGTTATCGACCAACTCGCCGCGCAGATCACCGTTGTCGATGGCAGTGACATAGAGCCCGCGATGCAGGAGCTGCCAAGTCCAGCCGCCCGGTGCCGCCCCCAGATCAACCGCCCGCATATCGGGCTGGAACAAGCGTTCATCATCGTCGCCAATAAACACGTGAATCGCCTCGGCAAGCTTCAAGGTTGAACGACTCGGCGCTTCGGATGGCATGCGCAAGCGCGGGATGCCAAGTGGCCAAGATGAGGAAAACTCGATATCAGTTTGGCCTAGCCAAGCTTCAGATTTAGAAGTTAAAAATACATGAAGTCGCTTGCCGGATTGCGCGCTAATTTTGCCCGACTCCTGAAATTGTTGGGTAATACGCGATTGCAATGCAATCGCCAATTTCGACAGCGATTTGCCGTCGTTGGTATCAGGGTATTCCACCCACACTGCCGATACACTGGGCAAATTTAGGTTTGTTAAAAATGTCTCGGCCGCATTAACAATCGGCGTGACCCGATCTTGGGTGCCGAGCGCTACCGGGAACAAACCAGCGCGCATGATTTGCCTCGCAAATACCATCGGCTCGTGAACTGCCGAATGAAGTCGTTTAATGGCCGGTGCGGCAAAGGTGGCGCGAACAAAGCCAGAGCTTGGGAGCGCCCAGCTGGCCTTGGGCGTAGCCGCCATGCGTGACATGATTTCCGCCAACAAATCTGGCTCAAAACCAGCGCGGCAATAGGCTAAAACCGAAATATCAGTCGGCAAAATTGACGCGTCATTTGGTGTGCTACTCGCTGAAGCAATGGCTTTGGCGGTAGCAGAGATTTCGACTGGTTTCGGCGGCCCCTTTTTGAGCTTGATCGGTTTGCCGGTATCAATGTCCAAAGCGGCATTTTTGACGCGGGTTTTGAGGGCGGGCTTGACAGACTTCTTGGCGATGACGTTTGCCGTTTGGACAACTGCCTTGCCTTTCGGTTTGCCCTTCGCTTTTTTGACGAGCGCTTTTGCACCCCGGGCCTTGGCACGCCCCGCCGGTTTTGGAGGGCCTCTTTTTACTGTTTTATTCAAAATAATTTTCCTGTTGTTTCTGCGTTTCGCCCGCGGAGGGCAGTGTTGTAGCGGCGCTGCAGCAATCTTGTGGCTTACTGTCCCGTAGCTGCGCCTTGGTACTGCTGCTGTCAACAATGCCCGTTAAGCATGTCAGCAAACACGGGATAACGAGCGTTGGCTAGGGAAATTTCGCAGTATTCACATCTGCATAGCAGTTCGTCCATCCCACACTATACCGATATGAATCCAACCACTCCCAAAATATCATGCCCGCTGCCTACAGCGCGCATTGCAAGTCTCATTGCAAGCACCACCGCAAGCCGCATCACAAGCCGTGTCACAAGTCGCAGCACAAGCCGCATTGCAACCCACCCTCCGACCTGTTTTGCTATTGCGTTGTTGAGTGCGTGCTGCACAGATCGGCCGTAAATTTAATGTGCATTACCGGCTCGGCACTGCGTACCAAATTAATCGCGATAAGCCCCGAGCGGTTTCGGCGTTTATGCCGTTTTTGACGTATCAAACCCAAGACAAAGCGGTTTATGAAGTGAAGAGGCGTTTGCAAGAATTGTGAGCTGCATGCCGTTAATCTGACTGGCAACACGAGCGGTTGAACGCAGGGGCAAGTGGCATGCCGTTAAAGGGTTAAAATAGTTGTGCACCGTATTGTTTTTGATTTTTCTGAGCGATTTGGATCAACCCCGCGAACAAAAAAAATCACGTCGAAAGAATAGTCTGGACAACAGACCCGCATCACAGGAAAGCATCATGCAGTCGCAGCAACAAACCGAGCAGCCGCCAACACACCCTCCAAGCCACCGCTTCGATAAATATCTCGGCAAATTGTGGCGCGAGCGGGATTTTCGCAGGCTGTGGCTCTCGCTCACGATCACCCATTTCGGCGGGCAAATTACGTTTTTGGCATTGCCGCTGACGGCAGCCATTATGCTCAGCGCCACGCCGCTGCAGATGGGGATTTTATCGGCCGTAGAAGTTCTGCCCTATACCTTGTTCGGGCTATTCACCGGCGTATTGGTGGATCGGTCATACAAATTGCCGCTCATTATCATCGCTGATGTGGGACGCGGATTGGCGCTGTTGGCGATACCGATTGCAGCTTGGTTTGGCGTGCTCTCAATGCCGGTTTTGTACGCGGCCGGTTTCATCGTCGGCATTGGCGGCATTATCGGCTGGGCAGCGTATCAAGTGTTTATGGCCGAGCGCGTTGGGCGCGACAATTTGGTGGAAGCCAATTCTCGGATCGCCTTGTCCGATTCTGCATCGCAGCTCGTCGGCCCTGGTTTGGCGGGGATGTTGATCCATGCGTTGACGGCACCGTTTGCGATTTTGCTCGACGCGGTGTCATTTTTTGTCTCGGCCATCATGCTGCGTGGCATCACGTCGCATCCCGGCGATGCGCCTCTTGCACGTCAAAAATCTGAGACGTGGCGCCACGCTTGGGCCGGCATTTGGTCGGATGCGAAAGAAGGCCTAGCGTTGATTTGGCAAACACCAGTACTGCGCTCAATTGCGGTATCGCTCATGATGTGGAACCTGCTCAAGCATGTCTATTTGGCGATCATGATTTTATTCGCGACCCGGGATCTCGCCTTATCGCCCGGACGAATTGGCATCATCTTTATGATTGCGGGCCTAGGATTTTTGGCCGCGTCTGCGCTCTGTCAACGCATGAACACGCGATTTGGCGTCGGGCCTGTGATGTTGTTTGGCTTAACGCTGAGCGGCGCCTCGTGGCTGCTGGTCGCCACAGTATCGGCAGAATATGTTACGACCCTGCATTTAGCAACGGCACTTTTTTTGTTCGATTTTGGCGCGATGATTTTCTTCATTAATTACCTGACGCTGCGCCAGGCGGCGGTTCCCAGCCATTTGCGTGGCCGGGTAACATCGACATTAATCTTCATTGCCGTCTCGCTTTCGCCGGTTGGCGCACTACTGGGTGGTGTGATGGGAACCTATTTTGGCTTGCGTTCGACCATCGCCATCGCGGGTGCCGGCGGGCTAATATTGGGATTGGCATTGCTGCGTTATTCGCCGCTAAACGCAATGCACGAACTGCCGGAGGCAGTGGAGACTAGCAACCCGCCCGCACTCGCCCCGGAAATGGCCGCAGAATAGCGGTTCGCAATAGAATGACCAAAAAAATCCAAAACTGGCCTTGACTGCGTCTTACATTGGGTGTCGTAAAAACAAACAACCAGCGATGCATTGAAACAGTGGGCGAAGCAAGCCGCAGAGCGCAAACCACGAAGCCCGAAAGTTTTTTTGCACCTTCGTTGTTTGGGCTATTTTTAAAGGGGAACACGATGCAAATTGGACAAACCGTTATTGCCATGACCGCCATTATTTTGGCCATCGGTATGCCGCTAATATTGGCGGCGATGATTATGTTTTACCAATCGCGTAAAACAGATCGTATTCATGATCTTGCACTGCGCCTTGCCGAAAAGGGGCAGCCAGTGCCGCCGGAGTTCCTGATGGGCAGGCAATCACCCCAATCGGATTTGCGCCGCGGCTTGGTGATGGTAGGCCTTGGCATTGGGCTCTCGATATGCCTTTGGCAAATCGAAGTGGCTTGGGGCTTTGGTCTGATTCCGCTGTTTATGGGGTTCGGCTATTTGGCGGTTTGGAAGCTTGAGGGTAGCAACAAAACTTAGCCTATGATTGATGGCTACGCATCTTCGCTGATCATTTTGAATCTTAAAAAAATCAACGCCGCTTCCGTTATTACCGGCACCGGCTCGCCTGGGTTTGACGACAACGCATTGATCTCACGTGTGCTTGCCAATGCCGATAAAAACGCGTTCGCCGAATTGGTGCGTCGCCATCAATCGCCGCTCCGTGCCAGCCTGCGCAAAATGACCGGCGGGCAAATCGAGCTCGCTGATGATATTGCACAGGAGACCTTCATCCTGGCATGGAGAAACATCGGATCGTTTCGATTTGAGGCGAAATTTTCAACTTGGCTATATCGTATTGCGTTTAACGCCTGGCAGACTGAGGTGCGCAAAAAACACGAGACGCTGCTCGATGACGGCCAAATGCCAGAGCCCGAATGGGTTGAATCTGAGTCAAACCAGACTGGTGTGCGCCGCGACTTACAGCGTGCAATGGCGGTGCTGACCGACGGTGAACGCGCCGCAATTTTGCAGTGCTATTACCATGATCTTTCGCATGATGAAGCCGCCTATGTGCTGGGCATTCCTATCGGCACAGTCAAAACGCATATACTCAAGGCGAAAGAGAAATTGCGCGTAACGCTCCATGACTACGGCGAGGCGCAACTTGAAAAAGAATCGGCATGCGAAGGACACGCAGCATGGAATCGAAAATGACATCCAATATGAAATCAAGCGTCAATATTCACCGGGATTTTATCGATGAAGTGTTGAAAGCAGATGCCGACGCGCAGCGCGATGCCTACATTGATGATGCCGGTTTCACGCTGCGGGTGATGGATGCGTTACCGAGCGCGACATCCATGAGCACTGTTCGCACTTCTCGCGCTTCACGCACTTCTCGCACTTCTCGCACTTCACTATCGCCGACCAAACGGTTTTCCATCATCTTCGGCATGGCAATGGTTGCGGCGATCATCGCCACCGTATTTTTGTCGAGCGACAATTTGCTGATTGACGCGTCAATGGATGTTGCCACCGACACCATTACCCCTTCCGTCATCGCACTCATCATGATTACGTTCGTGACATCCGTGGTCTCGGTATCGGCGATATTGGGTAAGCGCTGAGGCATGCGCAAGGGTTGGCGCAAAGGTTTACGCTAAGGGTTTACGCTAAGTTTAGTGATTAAGCAAGGACGAACACTAAACTGGCGCCTAGTGTCAGCGTAACTGCCACGTCACCAAGTCAATCCACTTCAGTTCTATCATTTCACGTTAAAATAGCACGTTACTTCTATGCGTCCTTCATACCCTTAGCTTGGATATTTTATGAAACCAAACGACCTCAAACCCCAATTTAAATGGGACGATGCCCTGCTGCTGGACGATCAATTGTCTGACGAAGAGCGAATGGTGCGCGATCAAGCGCATGCCTATTGCCAGGAAAAATTACAGCCGCGGGTCTTGTTGGCGAACCGCAATGAAACATTTGACCGTGCCATCATGAATGAGATGGGCGAATTGGGCTTATTGGGTTCCACCATTGATGGCTACGGCTGCGCCGGCGTGAATCACGTTAGCTACGGCTTGGTGGCGCGCGAGGTGGAGCGGGTTGATTCGGGTTATCGCTCGGCAATGAGCGTGCAATCATCGTTGGTAATGCATCCTATTTACGCCTATGGCAATGAAGCGCAGCGCGAGAAATGGCTCCCCAAATTAGCCACTGGGGAACTGGTCGGCTGCTTTGGTTTGACCGAGCCAGGTGCAGGTTCTGACCCTTCCTCGATGATTACCCGTGCCAAACCGGTTGACGGTGGCTTTATCGTCCACGGCGCAAAAATGTGGATCACCAATTCGCCGATCGCCGATGTGTTTATTGTTTGGGCAAAGCTAGCAGAAAACGGAAAAGACGACATTCGTGGCTTTGTACTTGAAAAAGGCATGAAGGGATTGTCGGCCCCAAAAATCGAGGGCAAGTTTTCATTACGCGCCTCGATCACCGGCGAAATCGTGATGGATCAGGTGTTCGTACCAGCTGAAAATTTATTGCCCAATGTGCGCGGATTAAAGGGCCCGTTTGGCTGTTTAAACAAAGCCCGTTACGGCATCAGCTGGGGCGCAATCGGCGCGGCGGAATACTGCTGGCACGCCGCCCGGCAATACACCCTGGATCGCATCATGTTTGGCAAGCCTCTTGCGGCCACGCAATTGATCCAGAAAAAATTGGCCGATATGCAAACTGAGATCACCCTCGGCTTACAAGGTGCATTGCGTTTGGGTCGTTTGCTGGACGAGGGCCGCGCGACCCCGGAAATGATCTCGCTTATGAAGCGCAATAATTGCGGCAAATCGCTTGATATCGCGCGTCAGGCCCGCGACATGCATGGCGGCAATGGTATCGCCGACGAATATCATGTCGTACGTCACATGATGAACCTCGAAGCCGTCAACACCTATGAGGGCACGCACGATGTCCATGCGCTGATTTTGGGCCGCGCGCAGACGGGGTTGAATGCGTTTGGCTAAGTTCGGTTAGCCTGATTATTCAAACGCTGACTCAACACCCTCAAAAAATGGGCTAGACCGCGGCGGCGGCTAGACGGTCGTTACCACCAGTATTGATACACCAGCAGATGTTATAACCGCATTCGTGACGACCTGTCCTGAGCAAATTGTGCCGCCACACCTGCACGACGACGGCACTATTCAACTACTCGACCGCCGCTGGCTTCAATTGCGGCGCTGGCAGGTTAGGCGCTTTGATTACTGGGAGCTGCGGGATTGCGGCCGGTTTGGATTCTTCCACCCAATGGATCAGTTTTAGCTCGCCATCCATGGTTTCAACCAACGCAGAAAGTGACTCCACCCAATCGCCATCGTTGCAGTATTTCACACCGTTGATCATACGAATTTCCGGCTGGTGAATATGGCCGCACACCACCCCATCTAGGCCACGTGATTTCGCTTCGCGCGCCAGTGCCTCTTCAAACGCGCCGATGTAGCTCACTGCATTTTTGACCTTGTGTTTTAAATATTGGGAAAGCGACCAGTACGGCAAACCAATTCGACGACGCGCCCAGTTGAACCAGACATTCACTTTGAGCAAGGTTTCGTAGGCAATATCGCCCAAGTAAGCGAGCCACTTTGCGCATTGAATCACACCGTCAAAACGATCGCCGTGCAGTATTAGCAAGCGCTCTCCCCGCTCTGTGATGTGCACCACTTCATCTTCAATCACAATGCCACCAAACGCCACGCCCAAAAAATGCCGCGCCGCCTCGTCATGATTGCCCGCAATATAGGTGACGAATGTTCCCTTGCGTGATTTGCGCAGGATTTTTTGCACCACGTCGTTGTGTGCCTGCGGCCAGTAAAAACGGCGCTTCAACGCCCACCCATCAATA
The DNA here is from genome assembly GCA_025360815.1 of Burkholderiales bacterium. Taxonomy (GTDB): domain Bacteria; phylum Pseudomonadota; class Gammaproteobacteria; order Burkholderiales; family Usitatibacteraceae; genus UKL13-2. Next base: position 29,411 of record JANYBL010000013.1, on the reverse strand, counting down.
ATATCGCCGATCAAGTAAAGATGGTCCGATTCGGTCAGCCGCAAAAACTCTAACAATTTTTCAGCTTGGCAACCCGGTGTGCCCAAATGCAGGTCAGAAATCCAAATGGTACGATAACGCTTGACCTCATTGTTAGCATCAGCAGTAGAACTGCTCGGTTCAGCGGGGATCGAATCAAACACCGTATGCTCCTATCCATTAGATAGGCACAAGATATGGTGTTTTAGCTTCGTTACAGCGTCAGTTTTGTGAAGATTTGGTGACATACGATTAACGAGAACCTAGCCGTCAGCAATTTGCCACCGCAGCGGCAAACCTGCATTTTCTGGGTAGGGCGAACCTAACCGCAAGGGCATTGCCTATCCAGTGCGCGTGGGGGGTAGCGGCGCTGGCGTCTCGCGGTTGCGTTCGATGTTACGTCCGCTACTACGTCTTGCGGTTACGTTTCGCGGGTCCCGCCAAACGGGTCACCAATCGCTACGATTAGAAACAGCACAGCGCCCGACGACCATTCTCCGACGCGGCGCTAACATACGCTGCTGATCCCGCTGTCGGCTGCAAAATGAAAAAACGCCGGTGAATCCCGGCGGTTTCGTTGAATGATTTAAAACCATGGCCAAAACGGTCGCTAAATCGGCTTCGTCCGCGCCATCAACCAGTCCCTTGCACCACCTTCCACCAACGGTGCAACCCGCCGCTGTACCTCAGTGTGATACGCATTCAGCCAGGCAATCTCATCGTCACGCATTAAATCGCGATCAATCAAATTCGTATCAATCGGGCATAACGTGAGGGTCTCAAACTTTAAGAATTCGCCAAAGGTTTCGTTACCTGCCGCGACGTTAAGCACCAAATTCTCAATCCGAATACCCCATTTCCCATCGCGGTAAAGGCCCGGCTCAATTGACGTAATCATGCCTGGTTCCATCGCAGTGTGGGGATCGGGCATGCCTTGACTGATCGATTGCGGCCCCTCGTGGACATTCATAAAATATCCAACGCCATGCCCTGTGCCGTGGCCATAATCGCAACAAGCCGCCCAGATGGGCGCACGGGCAATTGCGTCGAGATACGGCGATTTCACGCCGCGCGGGAAACGTGCCACGGAAAGCGCAATCGTGCCCTTTAGCACCAGCGTGTAATCGCGCTTTTGCAGCGGGGTGATATTTTCAACTGCTCCAATCGGCCAGACCCGCGTGATGTCGGTTGTGCCGCCTAAATACTGTCCTCCGGAATCGATCAACAACAAACCATCGCCTTTGATGGTGGCGCAAGTTTCCGGTCTAGCGCGGTAATGGTTCAACGCACCATTGGCTTTAAAGCCCGCAATCGTGGCGAAACTCTGACTCACAAAGCCCGCACGTTGTGCCCGGAACGCGGTGAGGCGCTCATCAATCGTGACCTCTGTTATTTTCGCAACTCCCTCATGCATGGCTCGTTCAAACCAGGCATAAAACTCAGCCATCGCAGCACCATCGAGCTCCATCGTGCGACGCACGTGGTCGGCCTCAATGGTCGTCTTGCGGGATTTTGCGAAGGTTGTGGGATTGACAGCCTCCACGACCTTTATCGTCGCTGGCATCGAATGGCGCGTCCGATAAGTGATGCGGCGTGGATCAAGCAGGACCGAATCGGCGGCAGGCAAGTTTGCCAACGCCGAATGAAATTGATCGTAAGGCTCAATACGCACGCCATCCGTTGTGAGCGCGGCCTGCAAAGCAGCGGGAATTTTACCGGGCATGATAAACAAGGCCAATGAATCAATCCCCAGAATGACATGAGCCACAAAAACGGGATTGAAACTAACATCGCTTCCACGCAGATTCAACAAATACGCAATATCGTCGAGCGTAGAAATCACATGCCATTTCACGCCCTCACCGGCGCGCAACGCTTGCATGACATCGCGCGTTGCTGCAACCTTCTGCGCGCGGGAAAGATCAGCATGAGGAGCAAGGTGCTCAAATAATGGCGCCGTCGGCAATGCGGGGCGGTCTTGCCAAATCTCAGCGAATAAATCCAAATCCGTGCGCAGTAAAATATCATTTTCCCGGAGCGCTGAGTCCAGTGAACGTGCGGCCGATAGCGCCATCACCGAACCGTCAATGGCGACTGTCTCACCCGCTGCAACATGCTGTGCCAACCACTCAATATGCTCCAAACTGGCACCAGAACGGATCCGAAAAAGCTCGAAACCGGATTCAGCGATCTCAGCCTCGGCTTGCAACCAATAACGACTATCCGCAAATAACAGTGCGCGCGCCGCTGTTACAACAACGGAACCCATGGAACCGGTAAAGCCAGAAATCCACTCGCGACCCATCCAGCGTGCGGGCAAATATTCCGAGAGATGAGGGTCGCTGGAAGGTATCAGCACCGCCGTAACCGATGCTCGTTCCATTGCGGCGCGAAGTTGCCCGAGGCGAGCAGCGATAATAGGGTTTTCGGGAAATAAATTGTCCATGATTGATCTGTTTCTTAAGAAGCGTTTTGACTGAAGTGAAAGAAAATGAGGACTAATTTCTAAGAACTGAGCGTTGGTTAGATTTTGCTGCTTTTTCATTTTAGCTATATTAGCTATTCAATCCGACCCATCATTTTAATCTAATCGCCTCGCGAAGGAACGGCATTTTTTTATGGCAGGTTGCTCGAGATGCCAACTCGCCAGATTTCGTCAATGATATTTAAGGATGCTGGCTTACGACTATTTCCAGTAGTATCACCGAATATTCGATTCGATACTTTTTAGCCCTCAACCTGTATCTGGTGTCATTGCAAAACTATGAAAACGCTCATCGCCCTTACTATTCTCGTCGCGCCCTGGCTTATCTTTGCCGCCATTGCCCTGCAAACTGAACGTCCAAGCACCACCGGGTTGGTCATCACGCTCGCAGTTTCAGCCTACGGCTTAACGCTGCTGATCTCCAAGAAAAAATAATGCCGCGTCGGACCCACAAACCAACGCTTTCGAACGCCGCGCGCCCCGCCACGTTTACCGTTGATGCGATCGATGAAAACGGGGCAACTATCCCAACACCGATTGCAGGAGAACACCCGCTCACAATCTACGTGGATAAGCGCGAAATACTCACCATCATGACGCTGGGTGCTGCACCAGAGGCCTTGGTAATAGGCTATTTGCGCAACCAACGGTTATTGGAATCGGTCGACGAGATTGTTTCAGTGCAGGTTGATTGGGAAACCAACGCATGTTCAGTTGTCACCAAAAATGGGCTCAAAAACCTCGATGAAAAAATGGCCAAGCGTACCAAAACTACCGGCTGCGGCGAAGGTACCGTGTTCGGTGATTTGATGGCAGACTTGGATAATATTCGATTGCCGACAGACATCAAAATTTCACGAACTACCCTCTATACGTTGCTCAACAACGTTCGGCTGCATGAATCAATTTATAAACAAGCTGGCGCAGTACACGGCTGCGCACTCGGCAATGTGAGCGGCGAGATATTAACCTTTGTGGAAGATGTGGGGCGCCATAATGCCGTCGACGCGATTGCCGGTTGGATGTGGCTCGAAGGGGTTGGCGGCAGCGATAAAATTTTCTACACCACTGGGCGGCTCACGTCGGAGATGGTGATCAAGGCGGCGCAAATGGGAATTCCATTTTTGGTTTCTCGTTCCGGCTTAACCGAGATGGGTTACAGCATCGCCAAACGGGTCGGGCTGACAATGATAGGCCGCGCGGTGAACAAACATTACTTGTTGTTCACCGGCGCGGAACGATTGAATGATGGCTGATAAACCAACCATAACCGCCCTCATTCTTGCCGGTGGCCGTGGTTCCCGCATGGGCAGCGTCGACAAAGGTATGCAGCCCTTCAACGGTTTGCCGATGGTCGCACACGTTTTAGCAAGGCTTGCGCCGCAGGTTGATGCCGTTATCATCAACGCAAACCGTAGCGTTGATGCGTACGCCGCACTTGGCGATTCTCATGGCGGCTACCGGGTCATTCCCGATGCAATCGGCGGCTTTGCAGGGCCGCTTGCAGGCTTGCAAGTGGGTTTGCTAAACGCGGCCACACCGCTCCTTGTGACGGCCCCGTGTGATTCGCCATTTTTGCCGCTGGATTTAGTGGCGCGCTTGTTTACGGGATTAGAAAAAGCGAACGCAGACTTGGCGGTCGCCAAAACATTCGATCAAGTGCATCCCGTTTTTTGCTTGGTCAAGCGCGAGCTGGAACCGCATTTGCGCGCTTTTCTTGCGACCGGGCAACGCAAGATCGATAAATGGTATGCCAGCTTAAACGTGGTGGAGATTTCGTTTGATGATACTGCTTCCGCGTTTGAAAACATCAACACCTTGGCAGAGCTCGAAAAACTAGAATCGTTGGAAAGGCCCGTCCAGCCTAGCGTTTCTGGTGCGGACGCCCAAACAGGGGCAGCAAAACCTCCTCACGGCAACTAACACCAATGCCACGCCGCAACGTTCGCAAATTAGCCCTTCGCCCGCCACTGCCACGCCGCGGTATCGTCTGGTTTCCGCGGTTTCCAGTTGATGCCAAGATTGAAAAATTCCGCGCTGACCACGATCCGCTAGCGGCAAAAATCCCCGCGCATTTGACGTTGGTATTTCCGTTTGCTTGCACGCTCACGTCGACGCAGATCGCCTCACATACCCGCCGCATCATTGCAAAATGGCCGCCACTGCCGGTGGTCTTTCGGGATGTTGAAGGCCTGCTCGATGAATTTATATTGCTCATGGCGAGGGAACGGGCTGACGCGATCACCGCTTTACATGACGAGCTCTATACTGGCGTCTTGGGTAATTTTTTGCGCAAAGAAATTGCTTACGTGCCGCATATCACCATTGCCCGCGCCCGGTCCCGCGAGTTGTTTCCTGCAATCCTTGCTAAGGCCGAGATGTACTTCGGCAGCGGCCGCAGTTTGGAATGGCGCATCGTGATGCGTGAACTGTCTGTTGTGACGTGGCACACTGACGGTAGAATCACTATTGACGCTACCGTTCCACTCCACACAAACTGATATGACTAACGAACCCTCCGCAACAGCCTCCACAGACATTACTATCACGCAAGCCTCCTGCGCAGACGATTACGACCCAAATTCGATGCCGGTTGCCAAAGCGCGCCAGTTTATTCATACCTTCCTTAACCCCGTTACCGGCGCAGCGCGGGTGCCGGTTCGCAGCGCCCTCGGCCGTGTGCTGGCTGCTGATATTGTTTCACCTGTCGATGTTCCTGCGCACCGCAATTCGGCGATGGACGGCTGGGCGATGCGCTTTGAAGACCTGCAGCCAATATCAACCGCATTGACTGAAATCGGTACCAGTTTCGCAGGGCAACCGTTCGTTGAGCCAGTTGGCAAAGGCGAGTGCGTGCGCATTTTTACTGGCGGTGTAGTACCCGAAGGCGCAGATACGGTGGTGATGCAAGAGCGGGCCGTGGCCAATAGCGCTGGCAATGCTTCGGGCAATGACAAATTGATCACCTTTGGCGATGGAAACAGACTTGGCCAGAACGTCCGGCATGCGGGAGAAGATTTGAAAATGGGTGCCATCGCTCTAGGCCGTGGCCGCATCGTGCGCGCGGCAGAGTTGGGGTTAATCGCGTCACTCGGCATTGGCGAAGTCTCGGTTTACCGCCCACTGCGCGTTGCGTTTTTCTCAACCGGCGATGAGCTCGTACAAATTGGTTTGCCGTTGGGTGCGGGGCAAATCTACGACAGCAATCGCTATACGCTGCACGGCATGTTGTCCAAGCTTGGCTGCGAAATCATTGACATGGGCGTGGTGCGAGACGATCCTGCAACATTGGAGACAGCATTTATTGAGGCCAGCGGTATTGCAGACGTGGTAATTACATCAGGCGGCGTGTCAGTGGGTGAGGCCGACTATGTGCGCGGCTTGTTGCAAAAATTGGGCGAAGTGGTGTTTTGGAAAATTGCCATGAAGCCCGGGCGTCCGCTTGCCTACGGCAAAATTGGCAATGCCCATTTCTTCGGTCTGCCCGGCAATCCGGTGTCGGTCATGGTCACGTTTTATCAGTTCGTTCGCGATGCGTTGCTCACACTGCAAGGCGTTTCACCATTACCCGCGCAGCCCCTTCTCAAAGCGATTTGCACTTCGCCTATTAAAAAAATGCCGGGGCGTACCGAATTTCAACGTGGCGTTTTGTTTTTGGAGGATGGCGTGTATAAGGTGCGTGTTACCGGCGAACAAGGTTCGGGTATTTTGAAATCCATGTCAGACGCAAATTGCTTCATCATGCTGCATGACCATGTCGGCAATATCGATGCCGGGGCGACGGTGGATGTGCAAATTTTAGAAGGTGTTGTGTGATGGCGGTTTGGGTTGAAGCCAGTTCACTGATCACCGCATCGTCTAGGACGCGAACGACGGCATCAGCACTGAAAGCATGATTCCCTCGATTAAAACAGCACAAGACTTCCCCGATGTCGAACGTGCTCGGCACGAACCCAACGGGCTGCTGTGCATGGGCGGTAATCTCGACCCGCAGACGATTTTGACCGCCTATTCACGCGGTATTTTCCCGTGGTATTCCGCAGGCCAACCGATATTATGGTGGAGCCCCGATCCGAGGATGGCGTTATTGCCCAGTGAGTTCAAGCTCTCCAAGTCGCTTGCGAAAACAATTCGCGCCAACAAATTTGAGGTGCGTTTTAATACTGCGTTTGCCAGTGTCATTTCGGCTTGTTCAAAGCCGCGCAGTCAACAAAGCGGGACTTGGATACTACCCGCGATGCAGGCCGCTTACATCGCATTGCATCAAATCGGCTTTGCTCATTCCGCGGAGGCGTGGCGAGACGGCAAGCTGGTCGGCGGGCTTTACGGCATAGCCTTGGGGCGTGTGTTTTATGGTGAATCCATGTTTGCCCGCGAAACGGACGCCTCAAAAGTTGCCTTTGCGGCGATCGTCGAAAAACTCACCCGCGACGGCTTTCAATTGATCGATTGTCAGCAAGAAACCAAACACCTTGCCAGCTTCGGTGCGCACCCGATTCCGCGTAAAGAATTCACGCAACGGTTACAAGAATTGATAACATTGAATTCGGACCGTTCGCCCGTTTCTTATTGGACGCTGTGATGGACGCTTCGATAAATTTTTTGACGAACTTTTGACCTAGGAAGCTCTGATTAAGTCTCGATCTAAACCAGACTAGGCGTGGGTGTAAACATTTCGACGCCGCATATGTTTGATATACAAGCACAAGCAGAAATTTTTACACTCCGCACAACGTCTGGTGACGAAATAGACTTAATCAGAGCTTCCCTAGAGCCTTCCAAGCCAATAACGGCCAGCCATGAGTAAGCTAAACGATTTACCTTTCGCCAATTTGCAGTTTTATGCAACAGCGCCCTACCCCTGCAGCTACCTGCCGGGGCGGTTGGCGCGGTCGCAGGTGGCCACGCCGAGCTATTTGATCGACACGCCAACCTATGGGCATTTGGTGTCGTCGGGCTTCCGGCGGAGCGGCGCGTTTACCTATCGTCCCTATTGCGACCACTGCCGCGCATGCGTTCCGGTGCGGGTGCTGGTGAATGAGTTTGAAGAAAACCGTGCACAGTGCCGCACGCTGGGCCGCAATCCACATTTGGTGGCACGGGTATTGGAGCTAAAATTTTCGAATGAACACTATGCGCTTTACCGACGCTATCAGGCGTCACGCCATCCGGGCGGCGGCATGGATCATGATAGCCGCGAACAGTATTCGCATTTTTTGCTCCAGTCAAATGTACATACCCGTTTGATCGAGTTTCGCGAACACGGGGTGCTCCGAATAGTGAGCATTATGGATACCCTGTCCGACGGACTCTCGTCGGTTTACACCTTTTACGATGCGCAGCACTCCCAATCAAGCCTCGGCACCTATAGCATTCTCTGGCAAATAGCCGAAGCCAAGCGCCGCAAGCTGGCCTATGTTTACTTGGGCTATTGGATTGAAGAAAGCCGCAAGATGCGCTACAAAATTAATTTCCAGCCGATTGAGGGGCTGGTTAATGGTGTTTGGGAACGGCTTGAAAAACCGCCTTCATAAAATTGCGGTGAACGTCACGACGTCCGCTAATCGAATCCGTGCGTTGGTCGAAGCTCACCACCCATAACACCCATTACACCCATAAATTTAACGCACTATTTACTGACCCGGCGCGCTTTATTTTTGCGGCCATTCTGTGTCAATTCGAGCGTCTCAAAATTCACGCCATCAGCTGACAAAAATTCAACATCGGCCGGAACCTGTTCAAGTGCGAATTTGACGCCGCCTAGTGGTGTCAGAAGAAATTTTGGTTGATTCGTTGCCTGCGCATAGAATTTTCCGGATTCGATAAAAATTTTAATATCGAAATTCGGTGCCAGGTTATAAATACCCACATAGCGCTCAAAATCCTCGGCCGATACTGGCGGGATTTTAGCCCGCGCGGCAGCGAGTACGGCTTTTTCTGCTTCCGTCATGACGCGCTTAACTGGCTGCGCACCGCCGCCTTGCAGCCACAGCAACCGGTAATTCGCGCCATTTTTTTCGACTTTTAATAGCGCGTCAAGCGCAAAAGGATAGAAATCGCCTCTACTGTCGTAACCCATTTCGAACTCGGGTTGACCTGCCGCTTGCACAGTCAGCGTTTTGCCTTTTTTACGGAGCGTTGTTGGCAAATTATCGCCAAGCATGTAGTCCCCTACCAATGCGTCCAGAAGTGTTTCGGGCGCATCCATGGCAATCGTTGGCCCGCCTATCGCTGCATCACCGTTGAGCAAGTGTAGCGCCACTTGCGACGCGGAGCCCATTGCGCCAACTTGCGTATCGGCGAGGACAACAACGGCCCGATGCGCTTTTTTATCAATCACCAGTTCCGCCGAAAAACCACCGGTGCCGCCACCGTGAAACATGACCTCTCCCGTTTTGCTGGGCTGAAAGGACCAATTCATGCCCATTGGGCGGCCATTTTTTACCGGTATTTTATCTTGTGTTTTCAAAATTGATTTTGACAAGTCAACACCAGCATTGGTCTCGAATTTAATCATGCCCAGTTGCGCTTTCGCATACAAAATCATATCGGGCAATGTCGCTCGCACGCCGCCCACACCCGCCAAGTTGACTGGCAATGTCCAGGGCGCAGTAACAGCTTTTGTCGGCAAATGGCCGATAGCGGCCGCAACTTGTTTGGGCTTGTTGGCATCAGTAATATAGGCTCCTGCCATACCGAGCGGCTTGAATATTCGCTCTTGCAACAACGCTTCGTAGGTCATGCCGGCTTTGTTGGCGATGGCAAGGCTCAACAGCATCATTGCAAAGTTTGAGTAGCTTTGAGTCTCACCCGGCGCTTGCTTCAGAGTCACTTTGCCGATCGAAGCTAACAAACTCTTCTCAGTTAAATTAGCATAAGGGTCGTTCGCGTTCGTCGGCATAAAATCGGGCGGTAAAGCAGGCAAACCAGAAGTGTGCGTCACAACATGCCGCAACAAAATCAGCTTACCCTCAAAGCTTGGCACGTTTGTGCCAACGGGCAAGTAATCAGCCAGCGGCGAATCGAGGTTCATCTGCCCGCGTTCGATCAAATCAGCGAGCAACGTCGCCGTCATCGTCTTGGTGATCGAGCCGATTTCGAAGGATGTATTGTCGTTCAGCATAGCCGACAATTTGGGCGATGTTGGATCCGCGCAAGCAGTCGCCTTGATTGTTTTTTCAGCGATGATGGCGACGGTCATACAAACCCCGGTGCGATCATTGAGCAGGCGCTTTTGCAGGCTGGTTTGCAGAGACTCTTGAGTTTCAATCAGGCCAGCCGCATAACTCCCCGACGCGAACACCGCGAGCGCAAGCGCAGCCGAAGTTGAGATCAAGCAAGCAACAGCAGTGGTAATTTTATTCATCAATGATCCCGTGGTAAAAAATAAGTTCAAACATGGAACACCGCAACCGAGCACTGAATCGATATAACCAATGCCATCCACAACACGGCGGCAATGCGACGACTCATGCCAAAAACAGCGATGAAACGGAGATTTCAACGTAGAAGATAATTTATAAAATTAGAAAGTCTAGCATCTGAGCCGTTTTTGAGACCATATTGGCTGAAAAATGCTGTCTAACCTCGTGTTTAAGCGTTGCTGCTCGGTAAGTGACTCGCGCCCAAACCACCGACAACGCCCTGCTCCGATTGGTTGTCGGCTGGTCCAGAAGGATCAAACCTTGGCATCCCGAAACAACCGGAAAAAATTCTCGGTTGTGGCCTTGGCCAGTTCTTCAACCGGAATCCCGCGCAGTTCAGCGATGTGTTCGGCGACGTGCTTCACGTAACCCGGCTGGTTCATTTTGCCGCGATGGGGCATCGGCGCTAAATACGGCGAATCGGTCTCGATCAACATGCGATTTAACGGCACTGATTTGGCAACTTCTTTGAGATCTTTGGCGCTTTTGAACGTAACGATACCGGAGAATGAAATATAGAAATTCATCGCCATCGCCGCTTCGGCAACGGCTTGGGTTTCGGTGAAGCAATGCATCACGCCACCCGCCTCGGCAGCCCCTTCTTCGCGCATCAGACGAAGTGTGTCTTCATGCGAATTGCGGGTGTGGATGACAAGCGGTTTTTGGCAAATTTTTGCCGCGCGGATATGGGTGCGAAAGCGTTCGCGCTGCCAATCTAGCGGCTCTTGCAGGCGAAAATAATCCAAACCGGTCTCACCAATCGCAACGACTTTGGGGTGCGCAGCCATCGCGAGCAGTTCTTCAATCGTCGCCTCATGGTCGTCTACCTGCTCGTCAGGATGCACTCCTGCCGAGCACCACATATTGGCATTGGCTTCGGCAACGGCTCTGACGGCCGGAAAACTGTTAAGCGTGGTCGAAATGGTGAGCGCATGGGTGACCAAGTTGTCGCGCATGAGTTCTAAAATAGCCGCTTGGTCGGCGAGCAGCTCGGGGAAATCTAAATGGCAATGGGAGTCGATAAACATACCCTCATTATTGCAGTTTATTGCTGGCTTGTTGGTCGTTTGTTGTCAGTTTGCTGACCATTTATCGCAACACCTGCAGCACGATTGTGATCGGAGCGCATAATGCCACCGTACAAATTCGAACCGTCATCCGACATGTTCTGCCGAAACATCATTTATGAAGGCCGCATCAAGCGAGAAGCATTTACGGCAACATCTAAGTCGATGTGGCGCCGCGTATTACAATGATCAAGTGTTGATTGCACCGTTGTCCCTTCCATTCTCGAAAGCGCTTCATGATTGAAGTCCATCACCTCAATAATTCACGCTCGCACCGCATCGTATGGCTGCTCGAAGAGCTGAACTTGCCGTATGAAATTATCCAATATCAGCGCGATCCCGAAACGTCTCTTGCGCCACCGTCGCTTTACAAGATTCATCCACTAGGCAAATCGCCAGTCATTAAGGATACAAATTCAGATGGTGCGCTGGTAATGGCCGAATCAGGGGCAATCGTCGAATTTTTGGTGGCAAAATATGGTGGCGGCAAATTTTCACCGGCAGTGGGCACCAACGCCCATGCACAATATCTTTACTGGCTGCATTTCGCCGAGGCCAGTGCGATGACGCAGCTTATTTTGAAGCTTTACCTTTCACGATTGCCAGATGCCCCTGCACCGATGATTTCGCGCGTGAACGGGCAAATCAGTGCCCAGCTTGATTACATGGAATCAGTGCTGGCCAGGCAGCCTTATTTTGCGGGCGATGTGTTTTCTGCCGCCGATGTGCAAATGAGTTTCCCGATCATCGCTGCCACTTCGCGCGGTGGGATGGAGGCCTGGCCGCACATGATGCGCTACCTCACCGCACTAAAGGCTCGTCCTGCATTCGAGCGGGCAAACGGGCGGGGCGGTGAATTGACACTTGGTTTGTAGCCGTGTGAAGCGGGCTATCGCGCTTTCAGAATTTCAACCGCCGCATTATGCCCTGGAATCCCCGTCACGCCGCCGCCGGGATGAGTGCCCGCGCCGCATTGGAATAAACCTTTAATCGGCGTCCGGTAGTTGCCAAAACCCAAGATGGGGCGCGCGCTAAAAAGTTGGTTCAGCGATAATTTTCCATGGAAAATATCGCCGCCGATTAAGCCAAATTTACGCTGCAAATCGAGTGGCGAATGCATCTGTTTGGCGATCACACTCGCTTTGAAATTCGGCGCAAATTTGTTTACCGTGTCGATCATCACATTCGCCACTTCTTCACGCTTATCGTCCCAGTGCATGCCGCTTGGCAGGGTGGGAGCAACATGTTGGCAGAACAGACTTGCGACGTGTTGCCCGGCCGGCGCGAGCGAATCATCAACTGTGGATGGAATCAAAATCTCTACGATCGGATTTTTGCTCCAACCAAAAGTGCGTGCGTCGAAATAGGCCTGCTCCATGTATTGCATGCTGGGTGCCATGATAATGCCGGATGAATGATGTTGCCCTACTTCAGGCAAGCACGTAAAGCGCGGCAATTCTGATAGCGCCACGTTCATGCGGAACGTGCCGGAGCCTGACTGATAAGCGTTGATCCGCTGGGAAAATTCGGCTGGCACATCTTGCGGCGGAACGATGGTTTGAAACAGCAATTGCGGATGCAGGTTTGAGACGACCTGCTTGGCATAAATTTTTGTGCCGTCAGCCATTTCAACGCCCTGCGCAACACCATTTTCAACAATCAACGTCTTTACTGCTGCGTCGGTTGAAATCTCGACGCCCCGCGCCCGCGCCTCAGCAGCGATAGCATCGGAAATCGCGCCCATACCGCCAATCGCGTGTCCCCAAATACCGGGTTTGCCGTTCACCTCACCGAACACATGGTGCAGCAGGACATAAGCCGAGCCCGGCGTGTAAGGCGACGCAAAATTGCCGACTACGCTATCGAAGCCAAAGCAGGCTTTGATCGGCGCGGACTCAAACCAATCGTCCAACATCTCGCCCGCACTTTGGGTGAACAGGTTCAGCACATCGCGGCGCGCGGCCATGTCGAGCGATTTAAATCGCTTGCCGATCTTGAGCGCTTGAAAAATATCCGCAACACCGCCGCCCACGTTGGGTGGCGTCTCGAGCAGCAAGTCTTTTAGCACCGCCGCCACGCGATCGAGCATCGTGTAATAAGCCGGGAGCTTATCGGCATCGCGGGCTGAAAACCGTGCTACTTCGCGTTGCGTGCTGGCAAGGCTGCCGCCAACCTTGATGTGCTCAGTATCACTTAGCGGTAAAAAATTTGAAAACGGCCGCTCCACTACTCGCAAGCCATGCGCAGGTAATTTCAAATCACGAATAATAGTTGGATTTAGCAAACTAACCGTGTAGCTCGCGCTAGAATTGCGAAAGCCAGGGTGGAATTCTTCAGTAACGGCCGCACCGCCAACAACGGGGCGGCGTTCAAGCACCCGCACCTTTAGTTTCTTGGCTGCCAGATAGCAGGCGCAGACGAGGCCGTTGTGGCCACCGCCGATGATGATTGCATCGTAGGGTTGGTTCATACTGGTCAGGATGATTGCTTAGTGAAGTGAAGTAAAGTGAATCGGAACATTACCGCAATATTTGCAAGCCAAGTTGAATGATGCAAAATAAAATACTTAAATTATTGCCGGTATTCATATTGTTGTCTGTCGTGGCCTGCGCCGACCGTATCGTCTATTACGACGGCGCTGACGCGCCGAGCTTCGCGCCCTACCCGGCCGACCAACAGCCACGTGTTGCATTAGTGTTGGGGGCCGGCGGGCCGCGTGGTTTTGCGCATATCGGCGTACTCAAAGTATTGGAAGAAAACGGCATCGAGCCTGACCTGGTGGTGGGTGCATCGGTCGGCGCGATGATCGGCGCGCTCTACGCCAATGGCATGCGGGCAGCCGAAATTGAAAAAATTGCCTTGGAAATCGACGCCATACAGTTCCTCCAAGTCTCAACTTCAGGCGTCAATGGCAGCGGCGGCGCGGTTGCTTCTTTTATCACCCATTACACCGGCGGCAAGCCCCTCGAGGGGTTGCGGCGTCAGTTGGCGACCGTTGCAGCCAGGCAAGATAATCGTGAAATGACGATCTTTAATCGCGGCAATATCGGCGCAGCGGTTCGTGCATCCAGCGCGTTACCCAATCAATTTGCACCTGTCAAGATTCGCGGCGTTAGCTATGTTGACGGCGATGAAGCCTCGCCCGTGCCTATTCGTGCCGCACGCAAGCTTGGCGCGACGATTGTGATTGCCGTCGACGTGGCCGCGTATGTATCTGCCATTCCGCCAAACGTACCAGTCGCTTGGAGTAGCCGCGACCGACAACGCGCCAGTATGATCGCCACGGAGATAGGCGATGCCGATGCACTCATCCATCCTGATCTCGGCTATTACGCAGGAATCAGCGATGGCTACCGCCGTATGTGTATTGCGCGCGGCGAAGCGGCGACAAGAGCAGCCATGCCGGACATTAAAGCCGCTTTAGCAAAACTCGCCCGCATTCCTCCATCCGCTGCAAAATGAGCATAATGCACAAAAAGAGATGGGCGTGCCGATATTGAAGTTGAAGCTGATGTTGGTATTTCCCCAATCCTCAATGCGATGCCTCGTTATCGTTGCCAGTATGTTCACGCCTCACGCCGTCGTCTTTTTGAAAGTGCCATCACCTTGATCCTCAATCGATATCTTCCCGCTACACTCATTTGCATATTTCTTGGCGGCATCAGTGGTCTGGTAGTTGCGGCCAACATTGAAGCATTGCCTGCGAAGCCAGCCCCGGGCGCCACGATGCCCGTTGTTGGAGAAAAACCCGCCACCCTGTCAGCACCGGTTGTTGAGCGTACTGAGGGAGCCGATAAAATTTACGCTGCTGCCCGCCCGCGTTTGCTACAAATCCGCACGCTTCTCACGGCGGCGGGGCGGCAATCGTCATTGGGCTCAGGCTTTTTGGTGAACGCAGAAGGCTTTGCGGTGACCAACTATCATGTTGTCTCGCAATACGCGCTTGAGCCCGCAACGTATCGGATGGAATACGCTGCACCTGACGGCACCAAAGGTCCGCTCAAATTGTTGGCTATCGATGTAGCGAATGATCTCGCCGTGGTGCAGCTTGATAAAACCGACTATCCGTTTTTTGAATTTAATCCGCATGCGATTGACGACACCTTACCCAAAGGCGAACGCCTTTATGCGATGGGTAATCCGCTCGATTTGGGGTTTACCATTGTCGACGGCACCTACAACAGTCTGGTCGAAAAAAGCTATCAAGAACGGATTCATTTTACGGGCGCGCTCAACCCCGGCATGAGTGGTGGGCCGACGGTGACCCGCGACGGACGCATTGCCGGCGTCAATGTGGCCAAGCAAGTCGGCGGCGAATTAGTCAGCTTTTTAGTGCCCGCAAAGTTTGCCGCCGCGTTGATCGAACGGGCCAAAAAAGAGCAAAATCTGCCCGCCTCGTTGGCCACCACCTCGTCTGAAAAAACCCGCACTGAAATCGGCCGCCAATTATCCGTCTGGCAGGCGAAGATGTATCAAGAAATGCATGGGCAAGGTTTCCGAAGCACGAACTTTGGCCCGTATCGGGCGCCCGAAGCGGTTGCGCCTTGGTTCACCTGCTGGGCGCGAACCAACGCCGAACAGGTTCCGAAACCGCGGGCGATTGTCAATGGCACCAATTGCAGCACCAAAACCTGGCTCTTTATTGCCAACAGTCTGCAAACAGGCTCGATCGACATTTCGCATTCATATTCAAAAGGCATCGATTTAAATCCGTTTCAATTCGCAAATTTTATCGGCAAACAATTCGATGTTGGTTGGATGGACTCCGGCAAAAAACATGTCACGCAAAACCAGTGTGTAGAAAACTTTGTGGCCGGCGGCGCGGCAAACGCGAGCAGCGCGCCGGGCAGCATGCGCCCGCCGTTGCGCGTCGTCTGGTGCGCCCGTGCGATGCGGGAGTACGACAATTTATACAACGTCACGATGTTGGCCGTGACCCAGGACAAGAGCAACGAGGCCTTGATATCGAAACTTTCCATGACTGGCGTCGCCTACGACAATGCGCTGCAAATCGGCAAACGATTTATCGCCGCGATTACGGTGGCGAGCGAAGCAAGCGGGAACGGAAACAGCACTAGAACGGAAGCCAGCAAATCCGAGGTGGCGAAATGATTTGGCTCGAAATTTTATCCCGTCACCATGAGGTCATTTCCCGCCAGCATATCGAAGTCGCCGCCGGTCAACCGATCCGGATTGGCCGCGCCTATGATTGCGATGTCGTGCTTGATGATCCCTTTGTCGCGCCCCATCACCTCTCGTTTCAATTAAACGAAGCCGGTCAGTGGACAGCACTGGATGCGAACACCGCGAATGGGGCTTTAGTCGAGCACACCACTGTCGAACACATCCCTGCACAGAAAAGTGCGCGCGGCACCATCCGCATGACCCCGGGAATTGCCACCGTCGTGGGTGACGACGACATCATCCATATTGGCAAAACCCTAGTCCGTGTTCGCAGCGCCCATTCACCCGTTGCCGCCGAGCGCATCCTCCCGGCGACACTGCGCCACACCTGGCGCTGGCCGCTGCTGATGGCCGGTTTGTTGATTGGCCTGGCTATTCTGGGCCAATGGCTTGGCGAAACCGCAGAGCCAAAAGCTTCGCGCTACTTCACGGGCGCGTTTGGCGTCGCCGTGATTTTATTGGGCTGGACAACCGCTTGGGCGCTGCTGTCGCGGTTATTTTCCGGTTATGCGCAGTTCGAGCGGCATTTATTGGTCGCACTTGGCGGCGCGTTAATTTCGGCCGTCGCGGAATCGGCGATTGATTTCGCGTCGTTTTCATTCTCGGCAACATGGCTCGCAGATTATCAATTTATCGTGCAGTGGATCATCGTGGCCGCGACAATATTTTTTCACCTGCGAATTGTTGGGCCGAAGCGGCTGATTTTAAAATCAATCAGCGTCGTCGCTGCGGCTGGGCTGGGCATCGCACTCATGATGGTAAGCAAATCCGAAGCCAAGTTAGCTGGGCAGGCAAACTACCTGCGACAACTAAAGCCGCCGATGATCAGGCTCGCATCCGAACAGACTGAGGCGGATTTTTTTGCCAACGCCGAAAAGCTAAAGGCCAAACTCGATACCGCCCGCAAGGAGGAAAAATTGGATGGCGGCGCGTCTGGTTTTGATATTGATGAATGATCTCGTCAGTGACGGTCAGAAGCAAAAAATACCGTGGAAAGCCCCGCCAATACTAGGGTTATAGATTTGCACGGCCCCTACCAACAAGCGCAAAACAGGTTAAAATTCGTCTCCGAATTAGCCATCCAACTAACCAACTCCTGAAGAAATCATGACCGAAACTAACCCTTCCCCCACCCTCGCACCCCCACCCAGCGCCGCACCAGCGGCCACTCCTTCGGCCACCTTACCCGACAGGTTATCCAACGACCAGCGCAGCCCGTATTTCAACGAAGCCGCGTTTGAACGCGATGTTGGTATCCGAGTCAACGGCAAAGAATATTCAGAAGTTGTCGAATATTGCATCAGCGAAGGTTGGATCAAAATCCCCGCCAGCAGAACGCTCGATCGCAAAGGTTTTCCACTGCTGATGAAGTTAACGGGCCGGGTTGAGGCGTTTTATAAATAAGCGGCTCGCTGCTGTTACTGGCGATAATCGTCAATTTTCCACCCGGCATTTTATATAAAGACACAGCATCGCATTTAGGCCGGTTTGTCTGAAGCACAGCGCCGAATCTCGCGATTGATGTGTCAAGACCGCCGTAACGCCAAAAACCGGCTAATCCGCAACAGCCCTGCCGATACCAGCGAAACCAGCGCACCGACGGGAAAATCTCGACAAACGTCATTGGCAGGCGAAACAACGGGTTCGCGTATTGGATGCGCTATCTCGGCAATCAAAGCCGCCAAGGCTTTGCCGCTGATGCCCTTCGTTTTTTGATGCTCAATGATCGTTCGGGAATAGCTCCCAGCAAAATCCATATGCGTCGCCGCCTGCGCCACTTCCCACGCTACAACATAAAAAATGCTGGCGATAAAGCTAATCGCGAGGCCCATCCAAATGCAGGCCAAAAACGGATTGCGCCGCCCAAGTCAACGTCGCGATATTTTTTGATGCCCAAAAAAACCGCGCTGAATGCCGTTAACATCGTCGTGTAGCCGATGAGCGTGCCGTAAGACGACGGTGGACGCCCTGACATCGCCACAATCAGGCCAGAAAACACGATGCCAACAACTAGTCCGGCAATCACGCCTTACGATAGAATTTTTCGAAATACGGAACACCTCCATTAATTGGCAAATGGGTTGAAGCCCCGCCATTAACCGCCATCGAACAGCACCATGCAATCATCCAAAAGGGTGATTTTGGATGAATCACCTGAAAAACATCGCATTTATTGCAGAATGCCCAGCTCGCGCGCCAGTTTGATCGCCTCGGTTCGCCGCTTTGCGCTCAGTTTTTCGAATAACCGTGCCAGATGGATTTTAATTGTATTGGGTGAAACATGGAGTTTGGCGGCGATTTCTTTGTTAGAGCGACCCTCGGCAAGCGCCTGTTGACACCTTTAGCACCGTCAGCTCGCGCTCGGTGATTCCCAGCGTCGCCTTTGCCTTGGGGTTGACTTGGAGTAGCCTTGGGGTAGCGTTGGTGTTTTTGGGCGCATCACCCGGACACCAATCACAAGGCCGAGCACCAAAAAGGCAGCCTCGATCAAGGCGATATAGACCTCGCCCAAACCGCACCCGAATGCACCCTTGCCAAGCGTTGGTCATCAAACCGCTGCAAGGCGGTCGTGCCGACCGCTAACAGCAGGCCACACCGTGCTGCTTGTTTCCACATTTGCGCCTCTCGCAATGAAAATTTTTCAGCCTGCTATTCGTTTCTATTATTTTGATCAATTAGCTAGCGATGAATTCTTGAGCAACGGTGGGCTTCGTCGGGCTCATTGCCTCTCCAGCACTCAGCCAGTCCGGCGGATCGGCGGAGGGAAGGAAGCAGCGCTGAACTGTCTGAACAGCTCGCGGCTTAACGTCTCCACGTAAACACGATGTTGATATGGTTAACATCTTTTCGCAGCCGAAATGGCATCCATTCCACAACATAATCTTTCATCACAAAACCGATAGTCAACGTTAACGCAACCAGTAAGCACCCGTTCCAGCTGGCCACCATGACCGGCAAATCCAGCCCCGCGCCAAGCAGGACAATCCCGACGGCGATACCCGACATACCCACGGTGGACTCCACACACATGCAGCGTATTTTTTGAATGGTATCTGGCTTTGGCTCGCGCTTCGCTTTTGCAAGCAACCAGAGGTCGCGGATGAGGCCTTGAAATAATAGAAGCGCGGAAGTCGTCAGGAACAAATTGCCCAAGCCCATGACTGACGGCAGGTGATCCGCCAATAGCGCAATCAGCCCGGTCAGACCAGGAATCAACGCCAACTCGGTTTTCTCAGCACGGGTCATCGATAACGCGTGTTTACGGCAAGCCTTGGATCAGACGCTTGCTCCATTTTTTTTAAATCGCTTGCGTTCATCATGTCTTCACTATTTTTGCTGTCATTCGGGGCCGCGTTTCGCTTAAGCTGTAGCAAGCAATCAAACTAACCGCACCGAACCCGGATACTTTGCCAAGACCAGATCGGCTGTTAGCAACGTGATGCCTTCGACCATTGCTTGCGCTACAAGGATGCGATCAAACGGGTCTTTGTGAATGGGCGGCAAGCTATCAATCGCCACCACATGCTCACTACCCATGGGTAGTTCGCGGTAGCTGTTATCGAGCAATGCGCGGCGCATCAGCCGAGCATCGACTTGAAAATCGTCACGTCCCAATCCGCTCTTAATTACGATTTCCCATAAGCTGGCAGCGCTAAAAATCAATTCGTTTTCGGGTGCTGATATCAGCTTGCGTGCTGCAGCAGACAAGCGCTTGGGCGTGCCAGCCGCCCACAAGAGAAGATGTGTGTCCAGCAGCAGCTTCATGTTTTTCGCTTAGCGTTAACAGCAGCGCTAACGGCAGCGCTAACGGCAGCGCGATCGTTGCTCGTGCCGGAAAAAAGCAGCTCAATTTCCGCACTTCCCATCGCGTCAAAATCATCGGGCACCGTGATCTGTCCCGCCATGAACCCCAAACGCTTAACTTGGCCACTTTCTGGGGAATTTAATGCCGTGACTTTCACCATCGGTTTGCCTGCCTTGGCAATCACAAACGGCTCGCCGTTCGCCGCCTGCTCGATCAAGCGAGAAAGATGCGTTTTCGCTTCGTGAATATTGATAGTTTGCACAATGGCTCCGATTGAACTAAGTTTTGTTAGTTTAGTTTAATCGTTTGCCATTTGCAACATTGATTGCCCTGAGCTTTGAGCCGGTCCCATTTTAGCAAAGATAAATTTTTGAAAGCACCTTGCTTGTGAGCAAGGTCAAGCCTCCGCAATCACCCCAATCGAAACCTTTAGCCTCGGAATTTGCTCGGGAAGCTTGGCACCTTGCCTTGCGGGTGGGTTGGACGGGAACTACTTGACTCAAATTCTAATTTAATATCTTTTGAGTAATCAATATGCGTCATACGATAAAATTATTATTAAGTTTGAATATGATCGTTAGTTTACAAAAAGGGAAATGCGAACCCAATTCCAACGCATCGCTAAATACACACTGACTAAAACGAAAATACCATTATTCTTCACTTCTCTCCTACCGTATAATTACGCCGCGCTGTACCAACGCGTTATCCCACCACACAGGATCAAACCATGTCTTTCCTAGCCGCCCGCCTCTCTCGCGTTAAACCGTCTGCCACCATTGCCATTTCTGCCAAGGCGAATCAGCTTAAAGCGGCTGGAAAGAACGTGATTGCGTTGTCGTTTGGGGAGCCAGATTTTGATACGCCGCAGAATGTGAAAGACGCGGCGATTCAGGCGATTCAGTCGGGGGATACGAAGTACACCGCGGTGGATGGCACGCCGAAATTAAAAGAAGCGATTGTGGCCAAATTTAAACGTGAGAACGGGCTGACTTACACCACCAAGCAAATCACCGTAGGCACCGGCGGGAAGCAGGTTTTGTACAACGCGTTTATGGCGACTTTGTCGGCAGGTGACGAAGTCATTATCCCCGCACCTTATTGGGTTTCGTACCCTGAAATGGTGTTGCTGGCTGAAGGTGAGCCGGTGATTGTGCCGTGTACGCAAGAGACTGGTTTTAAGCTAAAAGCGGCTGATTTGGAAGCGGCGATTACGCCGAAAACAAAGTGGGTACTGCTCAATTCGCCGTCGAATCCGTCGGGTGCGGCTTACACTTATGATGAACTCAAGGCGATCACCGATGTGCTCGTGCGCCACCCGCATGTATGGGTGTTGACAGACGATATGTACGAGCATCTGGTGTATGACGAATTTAAATTTTTCACACCCGCGCAGATTGAGCCTGCGCTCTATGACCGCACGCTAACAATGAATGGCGTTTCAAAGGCCTACTGCATGACGGGCTGGCGCATCGGCTATGCGGGCGGGCCGGAGAAGCTGATTAAGGCGATGGGTGATGTGCAATCGCAATCAACTTCCAACCCATCCTCGATCAGCCAAGCGGCGGCGGTTGAAGCGCTGAATGGCCCGCAGGATTTTATCCCAGTGAACAATGCGGTGTTTAAATCGCGCCGGGATTTGGTGGTGAAGATGTTGAACGAAGCGCAGGGATTGAGCTGCCCGACGCCTGAAGGCGCTTTTTATGTTTACCCAAGCTGTGCTGGCTTGATTGGCGCGACCACGCCGTCCGGCGCGACATTAAAAAGCGATGAAGACGTGATTAACTATCTGCTCGATTCGCAAGGCATCGCGGTGGTGCACGGCGCGGCGTTTGGCTTATCGCCGCATTTTCGGGTTTCATATGCCGCTTCAACCGAGCTACTGGAAGATGCGTGCAAGCGGATTCAGAAAGCCTGTTCAGAGCTGAAGTTAGCATAGTTTTTTACCGCCTCACCGCCAAAAATTCTTGAATTGGCGCGGCGTTTGGCGTGGTTTACTGAAATTTAGCAGCGCTTAAACCGGTTTCTGCCGGACACTTTGGGGCACCTCTATGGCATCTTTAGGCCTGCTCCCGGGGTGCCGAAATGCTGCTGTTGCCGTTAGCGGCCAGCACTTGTGCCGTTGCAACCCGGCATACTCGCCTTCCCAAAAGCAGCGCCTAACTGCTATTCATCCGTTGAAATGCGCATTCCGTCTTAGATCGGTAGCGGATGGCGGCTTGCCGCCCTATTCTTGCGTCCGTTGCCAGCACTGCTGTTGATGCGACACCGGCACACGAAATCTAAGCTTTCCCAAGATTTTATGTTCCCGATGCGATTCAACGTAGCGCATCTATGCGGCTTAACAGACCAAAACCGATCGACAGGGGCTACCCAATGAAACCAAAAAAACATTCACTTTATTCTGCCGCCCTCATCGCGCTACTCTCACTTACGATTTCCGCTTGCAATAAGGCGCCTGAGAAGGCACCCGATAAAGCGTCCGATAAAGTACCGGAAAAAACCGCGAACAAGCATGACAAGCTCGCCGCGCCAAGCGCAACTTTATTGATCGCCGCTGAAGATCTCTATACCGTGCGCTCTGATTCACTTTCATCTGGCCCCGCAATCACCGGCTCGATTCAGCCGGAACGTCGCGCCGATTTACGGGCGGAAGTATCGGCGGTGGTATTGCACGTATTAAAAGAAAACGGCGATGCCGTGAATCGCGGCGATTTGTTAGTCCGGCTCGACGATACCGCGATTCGCGATAGCCTCGCCTCGGCCGATGCCGCAACCCGCGCCGCCAAGCAGGCACTCGACCAAGCCGAACGCCAGTTTCAGCGCATGACAACCCTGCGCGGCTCCGGCATGGCGTCGGCGCAGCAGTTGGATGATGCCGAAAACCGCCGTAACGGCGCCCAAAGCGACCTTGAAGGCGCCAAATCGCGCACGGCGCAAGCTCGCCAGCAATTGCAACGCACTGAGGTCCGGGCCCCGTTTAACGGCATCGTCGCGGATCGCAAAGCCTCGGTGGGCGACACCGTACAGATCGGCAAAGAACTGGTGAAGGTGATCGATCCAACCAGCATGCGTTTTGAGGGCTTGGTGTCAGCCGACAACATCGGTAGCGTCAAATCGGGTGAGCAGGTGGTTTTTCGTGTCAACGGGTATGGCGAGCAAAAATTTATCGGCAAGATTCGCCGCGTGAATCCTTCAGCCAATGCGACCACGCGCCAGGTGGAAGTACTGGTTGATTTCATCGACAAAAAGCAGCCAAAGCTCGGCGGACTCTACGCGGAAGGCCAGATTGAGACCAATAGCGTGGCGGCACTGACCATCCCTGCGACCGCGCTGGTACGTGATGGCGACAAAACCGCCGCCTGGCGCGTCAATACCAAAGACAACACGCTTGAAAAAGCGACAATTGTCGTTGGTGAGCGCGATAACCGAAGTGGCGATTTCCCGTTAAAGAGTGGCCTTAGCGAGGGCGAGAAGGTGATTCGCCACCCCTCGTCAACGCTTGCGAACGGACAAAAAATTGATTTGAACAATGGCGGTTCTGTGAGTGCGTCGGTGAACGTTGCATTCAATGCAGCCAACGCAACCATCAACGCGAGTGCGAGCGAATCCGCTGCCTCCAGTACAAACGGGAAATAGCCATGTTTCTCTCTGATTTCAGTATCAAGCGGCCAACCATTACGGTCGTGCTCATCATCATGCTGATGTTTATGGGGTTGCTGGCGCTGAAAAATTTAAAGGTCAATCAAAACCCGGATGTGAACCAACCGGTCATTGTGATCAACATCCCCTACCCCGGCGCCTCACCTGATACGGTCGAACGTGAGGTCATAAACCGCATTGAAAAATCGCTGCAGAGCATTCCGCAGGTTTATCAAATTCGCGCGACGGCTGCCGAGAGCAACGCCACGATCGTCATGATTTTCAATTTCAAGAAAAACATGGTGGAAGCGTCCGACGAAATTCGTAATGCAATCGCCTCGATCCGTTACAAACTGCCGGTGGAGATGCGCGAGCCGAATTTGGAACGGATTGACCCCGCCGCGCAGCCGATCATGCAATTATCGTTGTCATCGAGCACGCAAAGCCATGCAGAAATTTCCCGCTATGCAGAAGACACACTGGCCGATAAATTCCGTGCCATCAGCGGCGTTTCAGTGGTCGATGTCGGTGGCGCGCTGCACCGTGAATTGTCGGTGTTGCTAAAAGCGGAAAAGCTACGCGAATACAACATCTCGGTAAGCGATGTCACGAATGCGCTGCGCCAGCAGAATACCAATGCACCGGTAGGCCGCGTCAAAGGGCCATTACAGGAACAGAGTATCCGCTTGGTGGGGCGTATCGAATCGCCCGCAGAATTCCAGCAAATTGTTGTAAAGCGCGGCGTTGGCAGCAACGGTAACGAGGTTGTGCGCCTAGGGCAAGTCGCGACGATTGAAGATGGCTTTGCCGAGCAATCGCGTTACAGCCTTCGCAACGGCAACCCGAACGTTGGCATCGAAATCACCCGCTCTCGCGATGCGAGCACCGTGACGGTGGCAAATAAGATCCGCCAATTGGTTCAAGAAGTTTCCAAAACCTTGCCAGCCACCACCAAGCTGGAGGTCACCGAGGACGGTGGCAAAAGCGCGCAATCAAGCCTACAAAACGTGATTGAATCGCTGATGTTCGGCGCGGTGCTGACGATTTTGGTGGTCTACGCGTTTTTGAACTCATGGCGCTCGACGCTGATCACCGCATTGGCGTTGCCAACCTCCGCCATCGCGGCGTTCATCGCTATTTGGGCCTGCGGCTTTACGCTGAATTTCATGACACTGCTCGGCTTATCGCTCGCCATCGGCGTACTCATTGACGATGCGATTGTGGTGCGGGAGAACATTGTCCGTCATATGGAGATGGGCAAAGATCGTTTAACTGCCGCCAGCGCAGGCACGGCCGAGATCGGCATGGCAGTGACGGCAACCACCTTTTCCATCATCGCTGTTTTTATTCCCGTTGCGTTCATGGGCGGCGGCGCAGGCGAATGGTTCCGGCCCTTTGCCTTGACCGTGGCCGCATCAGTGATCGTGAGTTTGCTGATTTCGTTTACGCTGGATCCAATGCTTTCTGCTTATTGGGGCGATCCGGTCGGTTATACACATGCGAAAAAAACCGGACTTTCGCTTTGGCTGCAAAAGTTTAATCATTGGTTTGACCACCAAGCGAATCGCTACAGCAAGGTGATTGAGTGGGCGCTGCACCATCGTAAATCGATGGCGCTTATCGCCGGCGCGACCTTTGTAGCGGCTATCGCCTTTCAAGCGACGCTCGGCGGCACAAGCTTCCTGCCAAAGTCCGACTTCGGCACGATTGCGATTGATGTCCGCACCCCATCAAGTGCGAGCTTGGAATACGCACGTTTAAAGGTGGAAAAAGCAGCCGAAATTGCCCGCACCATTCCCGAGACAAAAGCGACCAGTAGCTCGGTGAACAGCGGCGGCGGACGTGTTTATGTCGATATCGACAAAAGCACAACACGCAAGCGTTCTGCCACTGAAATCGCCCTTAATTTGCGCGAAAAAATGAAGCAAGTGATTGGCGCTGAATATACGGTGTTGGATGACCTCAATAACGGCGCAAGAAAGCCGGTGCAAGTGCAATTCTCCGGCCCCGATTCGCGCAAGCTGCTGGCCATCACGCAAGATTTCATGGACAAGCTCGCCAACGTGCCGGGCGCCGTGGATGTTGGTTTGTCTGAGCAAGATCCGAAAGATGAACTGAAGATCGAAATGAACCGTGGCTTGGCCAACGCGTTGGGCATTTCGGTCGGTGACGCCGCGCAGGCACTGCGCGTTGCGTTTGCGGGCGTGGAAGTAGGTGATTGGGTTGACCCAACCGGTGAAACCCGCGATGTGGCCGTGCGTCTAGCCCCTTCTGATCGTGTCAGTGCCGCTAACATTGAGCACTTGCCGATTGCAGTAGTGGGCTCGAATGTGATGGTGCCGTTGGATCAAATCGCCACGATTACGATGGGTAAGGGACCAGCGCAGATTCAACATACCGATGGCAAACGGACGATTACCGTTTCGGCCAATGCACAAGGCCGCTCGCCGGGTGAAATCACTGCTGATGCGCTCAAAATCGCTAAGCAAATCGATTTCCCCACAGGCTTTGGGCTCGAGCTTGGCGGCGCGGCACGTGATCAAGATGAAGTCTTCAGCGAAATGGGTATTGCACTCGCAATGGGCATCGGCTTGATGTATTTCACGCTGGTGATTCAATTCGGATCCTTCACGGCACCGATACCAATCATGCTTTCGCTGCCGTTATCCCTAATCGGCGTGGTGATTGCGCTGTATGTAACGAATGGCACGCTGAATTTAATGAGCTTCATCGGTATCATTATGTTGGCAGGGCTGGTGGCCAAGAATGCGATTTTGCTGCTCGATTGCGCCCGAAAAGAAGAACAACAAGGTGTTCCCCGCGAGGATGCGCTGATGCATGCCGGTCGGGTGCGGCTCCGCCCGATTTTGATGACCACCTTTGCGCTGATTGCGGGCATGTTGCCGGTGGCAATTGGCTTGGGCGAAGGCGGCGAGTTTTATCGGCCCATGGCGGTGGCAATTATCGGTGGCACGATTACCTCAACCATTCTGACGCTGTTGATGGTGCCGACGTTTTACGACGCTATCGAAATCGCCCGTGATCGTGCGCTAGCAAAATTCCATTGGCGCGAATTGCAATGGCAGTCGTCCAAACTCAACACCTTGTATGCGTTCGTCACGACCATGTTGGAGGCTTTGATGGCGCTGGTGTTCTTGCGATTTATTTTTAGGATGACCCGGTTAGCTGCTGGCCGTCATCGTAATCGCGATCATGAAGCGATGCTGAAAAAAGATGCTGTTGCGAAAAACAGTAACGACGTCAACCCTGGCCTGATGCATGCATCGGCTGATTGAGTGGCAACGGGTTGGAATGCGAGGAAATGAGCACCCATGAATCAATCTGCAATGCATCAATCCACCAAGCCGATTGGCATTGCGATTGGTTCGGCTGGGACGGCGTTGCTGTCCAATTTTGCGGCGAAGTTCGTTGCCGCAGTTGTGGGTGAGCGGCTTTGCGGTTCGGCGGTGCGTTAGGCCGGAGCTTGCGGGATTGATCAACCAATCAACCAATCAATCTGCAACTCGCAAAGCGATATCGCCATAATGTGCCGTCACCACCGTACTCGTTGCATTCGAGTCCGTCATTACACCGACTGAAATGATCTTGCCGGGCATTTCATTGAAAGCGCGCTTAAAGTCTTCAACGACATTTCGTTTGAAATCTAACCATGCCCCGACGTTGGCCTGGCCACTTTCGACCACGATCATTTTTGCCCGGCCGGAGTGGGCGTTATCGACGAGTGCGTTGACGGGTAGCTTGTTGTCCCAAACGTACATAAGCGAAGCGTAGGGCATTTCCCGGCCACTGAAGAGCTTGACGAGGTCAGCCGCTGCGCGGTCTTCAAAGTCAAATTTGGACTTATCACCGTCAAAACTGATGATGACGCGGGCAGGCGAATCGTCGCTACCCCGGCGCGTGATATCGGCGCTTTTTGGCAGGCTTGAGACTTGCCAGCGCCATGAGAGCTGCGGATAGAGGGTTGGCTCAATCGAGACCTCTTGCAGCACGCCCGAGGCCGCTTTATCAGCGTGTGCCTCAAGCACCCTAGCGCCATCGCGCTCGACAATTTTGTAGCTGGTGTTGCGATTAAATCGGGTGATGATCCACGTCTGCCAGCCAACAGGTAGCGCATCGCCGCTGTTAGCAAGCGAGAAGGGGGAAATGGACTGTGCAGATGCCAACGGAAACGGTACTGGCTTTTTGTCCAAATTGCTCGCGCAGCCTACCAACAATAACAGCGGGCACAGGCAAGATATAAAAACCCTGCCGGTTTCTAACCTCGTTGAAAGCCCATTCGAAAGTGGGATGCTATCAAAAAATAGTTTCAAATAATTCATAGCATCCATTTTCAATTTATTTTGTGACAAGTGCGCGTCACCTTCTGCAAATAAAGTCGCTTCGCTTTTGGCGGGTTAATAAGCCTTACCCTCCGTGAAGCAAAACCCGCCACATCTCGCTAAAAGCACGCGCCACCGTCGGTGAACTTTGCAGCATCCCCGGCGCAATCACCACACCATTCATTATTCCGAACTGGCAATCAACGCCGCGTTGCCACCTGCCGCTGCGGTATTGACGGTACAGCATCGTTCGCCCGCAAAGCGGAATAAATAGTGCGCTCCGCCTGCCTTGGGACCAGTGCCGCTCAATCCTTCACCGCCAAACGGCTGCACGCCAACGACCGCACCGATCTGATTCCGGTTCACGTACAAATTACCGACCCGCGCACGTGCTCGTACGGCGGCAATCGTTTCTTCAATCCGTGAATGCACACCGAGGGTCAAACCGTAACCGGATGCATTGATTTGATCCACGACATCCATCAAGTCTTCGCCCGCAAATGTGTAGATGTGCAAAATCGGGCCAAACACTTCGCTTTTGATGGCATCAAATGTCGGAATTTCAAACGCGCATGGCGCAAAGAAATGACCCCTTGCATCATCTGCGCCCTTGGTGCCGTCGGCATTTTTCATCAGCTCACGCGGCAACAATGTTTGGCCAACTTGAGGATAAATCATGGCCATTTTTTCGCGGTGGGTGATGAGATTGTCAAATGCCTCACGGTCAATCACGGGGCCGATATCGGTATCCAGATTTTCAGGGCGGCCAAGATTCAACTCCTGCATTGCGCCATGCAGCAAGGTTTTGATGCGCGGCGCAATATCAGCCTGTACGCACAAAATACGCAGTGCCGAGCAGCGTTGCCCGGCACTATTGAAGGCAGACGCGATCACATCACTGACCACCTGTTCCGGCAATGCCGATGAATCCGCGATCATGGCGTTGAGCCCGCCTGTTTCGGCGATGAAGGGAATGATGGGTCCGCTGCGGTTAGCGAGCGCACGATTGATGGCTTGCGCCGTATTCGTGCCGCCCGTAAAAACCACGCCAGCGATTCGCGTATCAGCAACCAACTGCGCGCCAATCGTCTCACCGCGACCCGGCACGAACGCAATCGCATCGTTGGGCATGCCTGCTTCGAGCAATAGTTTGACTGCTTCAAATGCTGTGATCGGCGTCTGCTCGGCGGGCTTGGCAACCACCGCATTACCAGCCGCAAAAGCTGCGGCAACTTGTCCCAGAAAAATTGCCAGTGGAAAATTCCACGGCGAGATAGCGGCAAACACACCGCGCCCTACCAAGCTTAATTCATTGGATTCACCGGTGGGGCCGCTCAACACCTCTGGCTGCGAAAAATGCCGCCGCGCGAGCGCTGCATAGTAGCGACAAAAATCAGCTGCCTCGCGGACTTCACCCAGCGCATCGGGCATCGTCTTGCCCGCCTC